>CALARO010000332.1 GCA_937888935.1 uncultured Clostridia bacterium | reverse complement strand
GGGCAAGATTCTCGTGTATTTCATGCTTTCGGGCGTGGTGCTGCAAGGACTCGGCTTATATCAGTATCTCGTCGATTTTGCGGGCGCGGGGGCAACCGTGCCGATCTGCGGATTCGGGTATCTTCTGGCAAACGGCGCGATGAAGGGCGCGGAAAAAGGACTTTTCGGCGCGTTCACGGGCGCGTTGTCGGCGGCAGCGGCGGGGGGATCGGGGGGGGGGGGTTTTTTGGTTTTCTGACAAATGCAGGCGTTGATGTATTGATCTGCGGGGGTATCGGCGGCGGTGATTTTTTCGTTTTTCATGGCGCTTATTTTCCATTCGAAAAGCAAAAAGAATTAAAGCATATCACTTTGCTTTTACAAGCGAAGCAACCCATACAATCCACAAAAACTACTATAAAAAACCAAACGGCAATGAGTTTCAGAACAAATCAAACAAGACAATTTCAAAAACCTTTCCGCGCGCCGCTTGCCGCGCTTTTTTCCGTATTGATTTTTGTCGTTGCGGCGTTTTCTTCCTGCTCGCTCGTATCGGATACCACCGAAGATCGTTTCCGCTTCCGCCTTTCGCAAACGGAAATCACGCTCGAAGAAGGCGGCGAAGCGTGGCTGCACCTTATCAAAACCCCGGCTGACGGCAAGAAGCTGCCGCTTATATGGCGCACGGCAAACGAAGAGATCGCCACGGTGCGCGGCGGAAAAATCACGGCGGTTTCCCCGGGCGAAACGTACGCCGAAGTGCAGACGAACGAAGAAACTTTTTCATGTAAGATCGTGGTAACGCCCCGCGCGCAGCAAAAATAAAAATCCGCGTAATAAAAAAATGTACAAATCAAAGGCGCGGCGCACCCCGAAAACACACAACAAATAGTAAAAAACGCAAAAATAAGTACAATCTTGTACAATCTGCACAGTCACAAGGTAGAAATTTGTGTTTTTTTTCTATTGTTTTTTTCCGCGAAAGATGGTAAAATAGAAATATAAAATCTAAGAATTTATTTTCGGAGGAAAATTTGATGTCAGGACTTTTGTTAAAAGGTATCAACAAAGTATATCCCTCGGGCGTACAGGCAGTATTCAATTTCTGTCTCGATATCCGCGATAAAGAATTTATCGTACTCGTCGGTCCTTCCGGCTGCGGTAAATCCACAACGCTCCGTATGATCGCAGGGCTTGAAGAAATCTCTTCGGGCGAACTGTATATCGACGGCAAGCTTGTAAACGACGTTGTCCCCAAGGACAGAGATATCGCCATGGTTTTCCAGAACTACGCGCTTTATCCCCATATGTCCGTGTACGACAATATGGCGTTCGGCTTGAAGCTGAGAAAAGTACCCAAGGAAATTATTGATCAGAAGGTAAAGGCGGCCGCGGAAATTCTCGGTATCACCGATTATCTTTCCCGTAAGCCGAAGGCTCTTTCCGGCGGTCAGCGTCAGCGTGTTGCTCTCGGCCGTACCATCGTGCGCGAACCCAAAGTGTTCTTGCTCGACGAGCCTTTGTCCAATCTCGATGCAAAGCTGCGCGCTTCCATGAGAACGGAAATTTCCAAACTTCACGCCCGCCTTGCCACCACGTTCATTTACGTTACGCACGATCAGATCGAAGCTATGACGATGGGTACGCGTATCGTCGTTATGAAAGACGGTTTCATGCAGCAGGTAGATACGCCGCAGAACTTGTACGATTATCCCATCAACCTTTTCGTTGCGGGATTCATCGGCACGCCGCAGATGAACTTCTTCAAGGGCGCGAAACTCGTATCGGAAGGCTCGGGCAAAGCTCGTAAAGTATACGTAAGCTTTATCGGCAACAACAAGATTCTGCTTCCCGGCAGCGTAGTGGCGAGAATTAAGAATATCGACGAATATCTCGATACCGATAAAGAGATCACGCTCGGCGTTCGTCCCGAAGATATTCATCAGGATCAGGCGTTCATCAACGCTTCGCCCGATACCGTTGTAAAGGCTCGTATCGAAGTTATCGAAAAGCTCGGCGCGGAAACGCAGATCTACTGCGAACTCGATCACGAATCCAAGGAAAGCTCGGTTATTGATAATTCCACGCAGATGATCGCCAAGATCTCTTCGCGTGCGGTAATCAATTTGAAAGACATTATCGACCTTGCGTTCGACGCGCACCACATTCACTTGTTCGACGGTTACACCGAAGCAACGATTCTGGAACGCGACGAAGGCTACGAAGTGATTTCCGAAAACGCGGAAGGCTCGGCGTTCGTGCCTCCTACGCCGCAGGAAATGCGCGCGCAGATTGATAGCGCCCGTATCGTAACGAAAGAAATGAAGGCGCAGATGAGAAAAGATAAGAGAATGGCGAAGCGCACGGAAGCCGCCGCGCAGAAGCAGGCAGCGGAAGAAGCGATGCAAGCCGCACCCGAAGAAAAGTCCGGGGAAAAGAACGACGAGAATAAAGACGCCGAATAAAATAAGCGTTGAAAAAAGTCGTTAATATCGCAGAAAATCACGCTGCGGCAAGGGAATCTTGCCGCAGAGATCGAAGCGAAACATAAATTTACTTACAGATTTTTTCATAGTTCATTTTTAACCTCCTATATTTTATTTTGTTAAAAGGTTGTCGTTCACGCGGCAACCTTTTAGCATGTTTTGTCTTTTGATAATCAGAATTTGTACAGGCTCAAAGTCAAATGTTGGGGTATGAAAAAAGGAAAAAAGTTAAAATAAATT
>CALARO010000331.1 GCA_937888935.1 uncultured Clostridia bacterium | reverse complement strand
CAGCGCATTGATAATCGGAAAAATCAGCCGCCCGCCCAAAGAATCCACAAGCCGGTCGCCGCGCTTCGTATCAATCGAAACCACGCCGCTTTCCAGCATATCTTCGCGCGAAAAACCGAGCGAACGCAGATATTCGGGCAGCTCGCGGAATCCGAGCGACGCCCCCAAGCCGAATTTTCTCGCCACCGACGGCGAAATTTTCCGCTGCTGAATGTATTGCAGGTGCTTGTCCGCGCGCGGATCGCCGCTATACAGATTGCTTAAATAGAAGCGCGCCGTTTCCAGAAGAATTTTCAAAGCCGAATCTTTCTTGCGCTTGTACTCGCGCGCCTGCGCGTCGTCGTACTCGCTCACGTTCGGCACTTCCAACTTCGCGCGGTCGGCAAGAATCCGCACAGCCGTCATAAAATCGGTGGATTCGATATTCTGCACGAATTTCACCACGTCGCCCGAAACGCCGCAGCCGAAACAATGATAAAACCCGTCGTCTTCTTTCACGGCGAACGAAGGCGTTTTTTCGTGGTGAAAAGGGCAGCACGCCCAGTATTGCCCGCCGCGCTTCTGAAGCGGCACATACGAGCCGATCACGTCCACGATATTATTTTTGGCTTTCAATTCTTCCCAGAATTTCGGATCAAACCGCATAAACGCCCCTCCTTTTTGCAGATTTTATCAGTCTGCGATTTTTCGCGCTTTTCCGCCTTTTTATTTATACGACTATAATTATAATACGGAATTAACCCTTCAAAACCCTTTTTTTTACGAAAAATTTTTTAAAAAACGGCAAAAAAAGGCTTCCCCCGTAAGAGAAGCCGTAATTTCCGCCTTATATCAAACCTTCCCACGCAAGAGAAGTTATAATTTTTCCCCTTACGCCAAGCCTTCCCCCCGGGGGGAAGGTGCTGAGCGTAAGCGAAGCGGATGAGGGGCGTAGCATATTTATGCGTAGCCCATTTTTGATTGAAATTTTCCTTTCAGAAATTTTCAATCAAGGGGGCGCACAACTTACTTTCAATGCGGCGCAATCGTAATCTTCAATCCGCCCCAAGTCGGCAAGCTCGGCAATCTTCGGGTCGATCGGCAGCTTCGCCACCGCCGGAATCCCGTATTCCGCCGCAATCCCGTCCGCCTTGCTGCGCCCGAATACTTCAATTTTCTTCCCGCACCCCGGGCAGGTAAGATAACTCATGTTTTCCACAAGCCCAAGCACAGGCACGTCCATCATCGCCGCCATCTTCACGGCCTTTTCCACCACCATCTTCACAAGATCCTGCGGCGTTGTCACCACCACTACCCCCGCAATCGGAATACTCTGAAACACCGTCAAAGGCACGTCCCCCGTTCCCGGCGGCATGTCGATAAATAATAAATCCACGTCCCGCCAGATCACGTCCGTCCAGAACTGCTGCACCGTACCCGCTATCATCATCCCCCGCCAGATCACCGGATCGTTCTCGTTTTCCAGCAGCAGATTCATAGACATAAGCTGTATGCCGGAAGGCGTAAGCACCGTGTTCAGCCCGTCTTCTTCCGCGCTCGCCCGCTCGGTCACGCCGAACATTTTCGGAATCGACGGGCCGGTAATATCCGCGTCCATAATCCCCACGCTTTTGCCCGACTTGTGCGCGTACGAAGCAAGCAAAGAAGTGGTTAAAGATTTCCCCACGCCGCCTTTGCCGCTCACCACCGCGATCACCTTTTTAATCGACGATTTTTTATGCGCTTCCTTTAAAAAACTTTCTTTCTTCTGCTTGTCCGAGCAGCTCTTGCCGCACGACGAGCAATCGTGACTACATTCCGCCATAATTTGCCGCTGTTCTCCTTCACTAAAATGATATATCAGTATTATACCCCGTTTTCGACATAAAAGTCAAGCAAAAGACGAAAAAACGGTTGCAATTTTTAAAAAAGTGTGCTATACTGAGTGTAATGCGCGTAGGCGGGGAAGCAGCGGCTCCCTGAACCGGCAATCCGCTATAGCCGGGCTGAAAGCCTTTCCCGACGGAAATTATGGAAGGAATGCGCGTCGTAAGGGATGAAGATAACAAGGTCTTATGCAACGTAAACCCGCGAACCGTGTCAGGTCGGGGACGAAGCAGCCATAAGGGGCCTCTGGCGGGTACCCGTTCCCATCGAGCGCGCTCAATCGAAATCTTGCTGCCCCGCGACGGTTGCCGCGGGGCAGTTTTGTGACCAGGG
>CALARO010000330.1 GCA_937888935.1 uncultured Clostridia bacterium | reverse complement strand
TTTTTTATCCGAGTTCTTTCTCATGAAAAAACGCCGCCCCAAATTCGTGGACTTTTTCATGAGAAAGAACTCGGATAAAAAATAAGGCGTAAAATCAATTGAAATCAACCGATCGGCGTACTTTTTTACGAAGCGCGCCGATTTTTTTCGCGCGTTTTCGGGAAAATTCATCAAAATAGTTATAAAATCAGCTTATAGCGCATACAATAAAGCGATATGCCTGAAAATGAATGGATTCAAGGAAAGAGATTTTACTTTTTAGGGATCGGCGGCGCGTCGATGAGCGCTTTGGGAAAGTACGTTTTAAATTGCGGCGGCGAATTGTACGGTTACGACGCCGTGCCGTCGGAAAGAACGGCGGAGCTTGAAAAAGCGGGCGTAAAAATTTATTCTTCCGCCGCAATCGGCGAAGAAGAAAAAGCGGTGATCAATTCCGCCGGAAAAATCGTCTGCACATCCGCAATCTCAAAGGTAAACGCGCGCTTTGAAGAGTGTATGGCGCAGGGAAAAAACGTTACGTATCGCGGCGAATTTTTAGGCGAAATCGCAAGCGCGTTTCCGTGCGTGGTTTCCGTTGCCGGTAGTCACGGAAAAACCACTTGCACAAGCATGTGCGCGCATATTTTTTTGTCTGCGAAAAAGCGTTTCACGGCGCATATCGGCGGCGACGATATTTTACTCGAAAATTATTATCGCAGCGGCGAAGATTATTTTCTTACGGAAGCGTGCGAGTATAAGAAAAATTTATTGTACTTGCGCCCGAGCGTAGCCGTACTTCTGAATATCGACCGCGATCACATGGAATGTTATCGCGGCGAAGAAGATTTAACGCAAACGTTTCTGGATTATTGCTCGAAAGGAAACGTCGCGCTCGTCTGCGCCGACGATAAGAAGATTGCCGACGCGCGCCTTACGTATCCGTCGTTCGGGATCGTGAATAAAAACGCGTATTTCACGGCGAAAGCGATTGTAAACGAGCGGGAAAGATACTCTTTCGATTTTTGCGAAGACGGAAAAGCAATTTGCAGAATCCGTCTGAAAGCGGCGGGGCGGTGTCATATTCTCAACGCGCTTGCTGCGGGCGGCGCGGCGCGCCTTTGCGGAATTTCCGCCGAACATACCGCAGCGGGGTTAAACTCGTTCGAAGGGGTAAAACGCCGTTTCGAAAAAATCGGCGAAGTCGGCGGCGCGGCGTGGTATTGCGATTATGCTCATCACCCGCGCGAAATTTCGGCTACCCTAAAAACGGCGGCCGCGCTCACGCCGGGCAGATTGTACGTGATTTTTCAGCCGCACACCTATTCGCGCACAAAAACGCTGATGGAAGATTTCGCAAACGCCTTGTCGGCGGCGGAAAATACGGCGATTTTCAAAGAATACGCAGCGCGCGAGAAATACGACGAATCGGGCAGCGCAAAACGGCTTGCCGAAAATATCCGCGGCGCGGAATATTGCGAAACCGAGGAAGAATTTGCCAAATTCGCGGCGCGGGGCGGCGCGGGCGACGCCGTTTTATTTCTCGGCGCAGGCGACGTCTACGAAAAAGCAAAGGAAATTTTAAATAAGCAAACTTA
Organism: uncultured Clostridia bacterium; assembly: GCA_937888935.1. Taxonomy (GTDB): domain Bacteria; phylum Bacillota; class Clostridia; order Christensenellales; family Borkfalkiaceae; genus Scatosoma. The sequence goes on along the minus strand of CALARO010000330.1, from coordinate 700 downwards.
AAAACGCGTTTAAAAACGAAAGAAGCGGGGTATAAAACAATCGAAATCCAATCAAAGGAGATAGATTGTTATGAGAAAAAATTTCGGTGTAAAATCATGGTTTTATCCCTTGCCCGTACTGATTATAGGCACTTACGACGAGCATGGCAACGCCGACGCGATGAACGCGGCATGGGGTGGCTTGTACGATTCCGATCTTGTGGAAATCTGTCTCAGCGCGGGGCATAAAACCACGAAGAATATCAAAGTGAAAAAGGCGTTCACCGTGGCGTTCGGTACGGCGGATACCGTTGCCGCCTGCGACTACGTGGGACTTGTTTCGGGTAATACGGAAAGCGAAAAAATGCAAAAAGCGGGATTCACCGCAGAAAAGAGCAAATTTGTAGACGCGCCCGTGATCAAAGAGTTGCCGCTCGCGCTCGAATGTAAGCTTGAAAAAATCACGGAAGACGGCAACGTTATCGGTAAAATCGTGAATATCACGGCAGACGAAAAGATTCTGGACGAAAACGGCGAAATCTGCGTGGAAAAGCTGCGCCCGATTGCGTTCGAACCGGTAAAGAACGGCTACTATGTGCTGGGCGAAAAGGTAGGCACGGCGTTTTCGGACGGCAAAAAACTGAAATAATTTATTTTAAATAAAAAATCGAAAGAAGCATTCCGCCGAAACGACGGGGTGCTTTTTTTCATGCCGAAAAAG
>CALARO010000329.1 GCA_937888935.1 uncultured Clostridia bacterium | reverse complement strand
TATAACAGGTTTTTCCTTTTTATGTTTCTTTTTTTTATGCTTTTTTTGATTATTTTTTTGTTTGTTTCGCACTCACCCCAACATTTATTATAGAACCTTCCTTCGCCCGAAAACGTATCCGTGGGCGACGTGTTGCAATTCACGGTGAAGCCCGCGGCGAACAAGGCGGTGGAAACGTACGTGAACGGCAGTAAAATCGAGGGCGTTGCTCAGGCGGACGGCTCGATTGCTTACGTGGTTGTCGTCAGCCGCGATAAAATGGAACTGCGCTTCGAAGCGTATTCGGTGTATCGGGTAAGCGGGCGAGTGCAGTTTAAAGACGATTCTTACGCCGAAGCGAAAATGCTTCTCGACGGCGTTGACTATTCGCAGTACCTCGAAGCATCGGGCGATTATTCCTTTATCGCCAAATCGGGCGCGCACAAACTGTATTTCGCGAACGCGAAGTATGAGGACATTATCGAATTTGATTTAACCGCCGATCTCGGCATACCGCTTGTTACGGCAAGCCTTGAAAAGCCGCTGGCGAAAACGCGCGCGGTGAACGACGACGGCTTGAAAGCGGGCGAATGGAATCTCGTTTCGCACGGCGCGGAAACGGGCGCGGAATACGGCGTAAGCGAAAACGAGGGCAACAACACCATCACGCAAATGATGATCGGCAGCGCGTACGAATACGTGCTGGAAGCGAATATCCGCCGCGCCGACGACTCGTGGGACGCTAACTGTCAGGTGGGCTTCGTTGTGTACGCGAAAGACGAAATCAGCGTAATGGTGCTTCTCAACCTGCGGGACAGCTCACCCTATATGAGAGTATGGAACGTAGGCAGATACAACGGCGACAAGGTGTGGATCGAATCGCAACTTCTCATTCGCGATACGTTCCCCGAAGCGGCAAAAGATATAATGTCCGAGAGAAAAGATTTTAAAATGACGGTCGTGAAAAAAGGCGATTTCATTTATCTGTTCTTAAACGACGTATACGCGCACAGATTCAACGCCGAGTACGGACCTGCGGGCGCGGAGAACGGCGAGGGAACGTTCGGTTTCGCGGTGCGCGGCAAATCGAATAACGGCACTACTTTCTATAACTATTCGTATTCGCTTTCGCAGGAGGCAATCGATAACCGGCTGAAACCGCTCGATTTAACGCCGCTGAAAATCGGCGTTGCCGAAAACAGCGCGATCGATATTCATAGCGTTACCGCGAACGGCACCGTTACGAACGTGAAAAATAATAAAGCCACCATTTACCTTGCCGCGGGCACGCACAACGTGTATTTCGATTGCGGAGAATACGAAGCCCTTGAAACGGTAACGGTGAAATCGGGCGAAACGAACGAAATCGTCCTTGCAAAAGCGTATCGCAAAATGTCTGAATCGTACGGCGCGGGCGGCACGTTCCGTCTTACCAAAACGGGCGAACAGACGGTAACGCCGTCGGCAAACGGCGGCAACACCTACGCCGCGGCATACTTCGAAAATTCCGCTTCGCAAGATTTCGTCATCAAAACCAAAGTAAAATTTTCGGCGACGAACAAAACGGGGCAGGCGGGCATAATGCTTTACGGCTCGTACGGTACGTATAGCGACGTGTGCTTCTCGGCGATGATGCTCGATGAAGCGGGCAATAAAAACAGAACGAGCCTTTGCGGCTTTACCGACGGCGTTCCCGGCGGCTGGTTCGATTTACAGCAAAGCGATACTTACGATCCGTCGGGCGAATACGAACTTAAATTCGTAAAGAGCGGCGGCACGCTGTACTTCTTCATCGGCAGTAAGTTGGTAAGAACGTGGAGCGGCGTTGTGAAAGGCACGTTCGATTTAAACGATTTCACCATCACGAAAGTTGGGCTTGCCACCCGCGACGTAAGAAACGGGCTGGAAAGCATCGTATTCAGCGAGTATAGTTACACAAGCGAAGCGGAAGCGGTGCAGGCGGAAGTGAATAAAATCACGGCGAACGGCTAAGCCGATTAAGAAGAAAAATTAAAAAATTGTTGCCGTCGGATCGGCGCCGATTCGGCGGCAACAACAAAAAAAATATTAAATAACGGAGGAATTTGTATGGAACGTTCAAAGTATGAAAAGCCGATTTTCGAAGCGGTGAATTTCGGCGAAAAAGATGTAATCGCTACTTCTTTGGTAAACGATTCTCTTACGGGGTTGCGGGGAGATTACGTAGATGACGACAGCGTGTGGAATTAAGCGTAACCGCGCTCCGGCGCGCTGGCTTGTATGCCTGTTCGTATGTCTTTTCGCTATCGGTATCGCCGCGTGCGGCAAAACGCTGGAAAGCGAAGAAAACGCGGGCGGCGGCAACGCAGATAACGGGCGTACGGAAGAATCTCGGCCCGAGGCGGGCGATCTGGGCGAAAACGATTCCGCAGGCGACTATGAAATCGTAAGCCCCATTCAGAATAACGGCAATTTTCAAAGAAAATAAAGGGAGAAACAAACAATGAGAAAAAATGTTTATAAAATGTTGGCAACTTGCGCGGGCGCGTGCGTCGGGTTCGGTTGTTTTTCGTTAATTATCGCGAAAAACGGCGAAAACGAATCTCGCGAAAGCAAAAACATAACGCTTTCGGGGCGGTACAGTCTTGAAGCTTGGGCGGAGGGGGACGGTGTCGGTGATTTCGGCAACGCCGAAATCACCGAAGGCGAAAGCACCGCCGCGGCGGAAGCAAAGCTCGGCGAAACGAAATATATGCTTTCGAAAAACCGTGATTATTTACTGCTCGCCACCGCGTTAGAAAATTATGAAAACGTTTACGAAGTCGGCTACGATTTCGGCGAAACGTATTCGGTTGCGGAAACCGACGTTGCGGAAACCGATAAATATTATACGGGAATCACCGTAAGCGATGCCGTTACGTGGCACTCGCAGGATATTTTCGGGTCGGCATATGCCGATCTTGCGATGATCGTATGGGAAGTATCGTACGATGAAGCCGTTGAATACCGCTATGCGGCGTATGCGAAAGTCGGCACGCGCAACGAAAACGGAGAACTCGTGAAATCGCCCGAAGATTCTGTTGCAAGCAGTGCCGAAAAAGTAACGCCGATCACCTATAAAGTGAATTTCGCGCTGAATTACGTGAATATTTACGAAAGCGTTTCGGGTTCGGCGAGCAAAGTCGTTCTGCAAAGCGCAAACGGCGAAAAAACGTACGAATTTAAATCTGCCGAAAAAGTATATGTTCCGAACGGCTCGTACGCTGTTTCGGTGTTCGATGAAGCGAATCAATACGACGGCATTGTTTCGTCCGTCGAAGTCAACGGCGGCGCGTCGGCTTCCGTGAATATGTACGCCACGAAAACCGCGGAATACGGAAGCGCTTCCTCGGCGGTAACAAGAACGGAAAACGGTTATACGCTTTCCCGCGATAATTCCACCGAGGCGAACAGATACAAAGAAATCACGCTCGGAACGGATACCACGGGGTATGTATCGATGACGGCTTCGCTGAATTTCGGCAACAACGGCGAGCAATTCGGCTTTGCATTCCAACCCGAATTCGGCAAAAGTTATATTATCTTCACCATATTAAAAGCTTCCAATCGAATTTTAGTTTACGATTATATGAATTCCAAGGCGTACAGCTACTATTATTATAATGAGCTCGGCAAAACTCTGCCTTCGGGCGAGTTTACGGCGCGAATCGTAAAAACGCCCTCAGAAATTTCGTTTATGGTGGGTGAAAACACAGAAAATCTCGAAGTGTGGTATAGCTGGAATCTCAGCAAGTTCCGCGAAGTTTGGAGCACGGGCGGCGGCTTTGGCTTTGCGGCGCGCGAATTAAGGTCTTCCTGCTCGCAGGACGCGCAATTCAACGCTTACAGCATATCTACAAAAGCTCCCGCGACGGAAGAAAACAAAGCGGCAAACGGTGTTGCGATTTTAAGTAATGCCGTTGCCGAATCGGGCGCGGAAAGCAAACGCCGCCCGAAAACTTCGCGGTAAGCACGTTTCTTCGCCCCGCCCGCAATTTCCGAGCGCTTCGATTTGTTGTATCGTCGATTTGTTATATAAGGAGATAAAAAAATGATTGAATTAAACGAAAAAATCAGAAATTATATCGCAAACGAATACCCGAAAGCGGAATTTGCGGGCGGCGTATCGGCGGCCGAATTAAAAAATGGCGTGGAAGCCGTTTACGAAAGCAATCAAAACGAAACGGTTTCCCGAATCCGCGCGCGGGCGTTCGCCTACGTTTTGCAAAACGCGGGGCTTTGCGTTTCCGAAAGCGATTATTTCGCCGATAAAATCGATCACGGCGATCTGCTCAGAAATTTGCGCGTTCGTTTCGTAAAGCATACCGATGAAATTTTAACCGCCGAAGACGATTCGTATTTCCCCGACAGAGAAAGTTCGGCGTTCTTTTCGGGACTTGATTTCGGGCATACCACTCCCGACTGGGAACGGCTGTTTTCGCTCGGCTTTGCGGGCATACTTCGCGAAGCGCAGGCGCGCCTTGCCGCCTGCCCGCGAGAGCAGAAGCCGTTTTTCGAAGACGTGGTTTGCGTGTATTCTGCGGTCGTCGATTTATTGAAGCGGTATATTAAGCTTCTTCGCGCCGACGGCGGCGAAAACTGCCTGCGGCTCGCGAAAAATTTAGAAAGTCTTGCGAAAAATCCGCCGCAGACTTTGTACGAGGTTTTAGAGCTCACGCTTTTATATTACAATCTCGAAAACAATTTAGAATGTCAGTACGTGCGCACGCTCGGCAAGGCAGATCAGCTGTGGAAGCCGTACTACGAAAACGATCTGAAAAACGGCTGGCGCGAAGAGGAGCTCGACGCGTTGATTTCCGCATTCTTTCTGCGGTTGCACGCGATGAACCTTGTGGCGAATATCCCGCTGTGCCTCGGCGGGCTCGATAAGCACGGAAATCGCGCCTATTCCGATTTTTCCTTTAAAATCGTAAAAATATATTCCGCGCTGAATATTTTCAGTCCGAAAATTCATATCAAGTACGATGGCGAACTGCCCGAAGATTTTCTTGAATTTATTTGCCGCGATATTATCCGCGGAAACAGCAGTTATCTGTTCATCGGCGATGAAACGGTGCGAAAAAGCCTGCTGAAATACGGCTACGCAAAAAACGAAGTTTACGATTACGAGGTAATCGGCTGTTACGAACCGTACCCCGCCCGCATCGAACTCACTTCCACCTGTAACGGTATTATCAGTCTGCCGAAAAATCTCGAACTCGCGTTGAACGACGGCTTCGATCCCGTTACGAAGCGGCAGATCGGTCCGCATACGGGCAAACCTGCCACCCTGTGCTCGTTCGAATCGCTTTTTTCCGCGTACAAACATCAGCTTGCAAACAGTTGCGAAAGGGCGATAAAATACATAAAATTATTTTACTCTAAGGAAAAGCGGAAAAGAGTGAAAAAATAATTTCAATTTTAAACGCTAAACTTTTAAAGCCGATAAATCGAGAGCGATTTTTGTTGAAGCCGAAATTGTTTTCTTTAAAAACATTGTCATATAAATAGGCAAATATAATTTTTTACCGTTTCTTTCAACATTTCCATTGCATAGAATAACGGCTTGCGAAATATCATAATTCTCATTTGTTAGCAAGTTATTCAACGCCGAATGGATTTTATAATCCTTGCCTGATTTTACCTCAATCGGCAAAACATTTCCTTTGTATTCGATTAAAAAATCTACTTCGCCTTGTTTTTTACTGTTGAAATAGTAAAGATTTTCATATCCGTGCGCCGTCAGTTCCTGAGCTACCGCGTTTTCAAAAATCGCACCGAAATTGATTCCTTTTTCTTTGGTAAGCAGTTTCAGCTGAATATCGGTATCCATCAGAAGGTTCGCAAGAATACCTATAG
>CALARO010000328.1 GCA_937888935.1 uncultured Clostridia bacterium | reverse complement strand
GCATAAATCATTCAAACGAAGCCAACGAAAGCCGCGCGCTTGCCGAAGGTTTCACGTATGAAAAACCGCCGTACAGCAGATTGTCGCCGCCGGGCGCGATCTATTGCAAACCTCCCGCGGAATCGGCGTTTATCACGGGCGGAAACCCGTTTAAGCCGTACTATCACGCGGTGTCCGAAACGGCGGCGAAGAAAGACAAAGCCAAAGCGATTTTCTTTTTCGGCGGCGAAGAAAAGCCGTTTTCGGCGAAAGAAAAGGAAATTTGCGATAAAAGGCTGAAAGATCTTTTCGCCGATCTGAAAATCGGTAAAAACGAGATGGCGATTTTCACTAACGACGCTTCGCCTTCGAAAATCGTTTCCCGCCGCTATAAATACGCAATCGGCGATTATCCCTGCGAACTCGATTTTTTCCTTCGCGTTCCCCGCACCGAAAGCGCGCAACCCGAAAGCGAAAACCCAAAATCGCAAACGCTTTCTTATCGCCAGCTTCTCATGCTCACAAACGCGCGTATTTCCGCGGCGATGCTGAAAAAAATGCTCGAAAGTCTTGCGGGCGATCCGCTCGGCTTTAAAAACGAAACGTACGGCGGCGAAGTCTTCGGCGCGGCGGCGTTTCTTTCGAGTAAATGCGCCGAAAATTTCCCGATCGACGCGGCGGACGCCGAATATCTCAAAGCCTTTCGTCTGATCCGATCCGCGCTGAACGATTTTCTTTGCTACGCCGCCGAAGCTTGCGGCGAAAAGCTTGTACGTGTGACGGTGAGCGGCGCGAAATCCGCGCGGGAAGCCTGCGAAGCGGCAACGGCGTTTGCGCGAAGAGCTTCCGTGGCGGAAAGCCTGAAAGCGGGGCGGCTCGATCCGTTCGCGGTGATCGAAGCGCTCGGCGCGGCGGAATTTGCAAGCAAAGAAACGGCAAACGTGTATCTTGCTTCGGCGGATAAGACTTCGGCGGAGAAGAAAGTTTGCGTGTTATACGGCGGAAAGCCGTTGTTCCCGAACGCGGCGGCGCAGGCGGCAATCCTTTCGGAATGCGGCGCGCAAGTGCTGGCGGATCTCGGCGCGGGGAATTATTCGTATTCCGCCTGCATTTATCTGAAAGGCGCAACGAACGCGCAGGGCGCAACGAGCGAGCAAAACGCAACACAAGCGCAAAACGCAAAATAAACAAAAAACGCAAAAAATCAAACAAAGTCCCGTAAAAAACGGGCAAAGGAAATGAAAATGGACGTATTATACGAAGAGAGCGCGGTGAATACAAACGCGCAGAAAGCGGAAAAAAGGTACAGAATTATCAATATTTTTTCCAAATTTTTCGGCGTACTCGCGATTGTTTTCGCGGTAATTCTGTTTTTCAATCTCATCACGTTTTTATTCTCGTTCAGGGGAATGACGGCGGAAGACCGCGGCTCGGCGGTGGCGCTTTTGGTGCTGCTTCTTTTTCTCACAACGCTTTTCGGCGGACCGTGGCTCGCCTGCTTTCTTTTAAAGCGCAGAACGAATTTAAGCTACGATTATACGTTCGTTTCGGGCGAGCTTCGCATTTCGAAAGTATTCAACGTAAACCGCAGAAAATTTCTGTACAGAATCCAGTCGGAAAGCATTTTAAAACTCGGCGACGCGGATAGCCCGTCGTTTGCGCGCGTCTGCGCCGATCCCACGTGTAAGCAGGTGGTATGCACGCCGAACGCAGAGCCGGCGGAAGGCAAATTCTTCCTGTATATCCAGACGAGCGAGCCGATCGGCAAACGCGTGTATATTCTCGAATGTCGGGAAGAGCTGCTCGTGAATATTTTGAAATTCGTAAAGCGCGGTATTCTCGAAAGCGACTACGTAATGCAGGAAAAGAAAAAATCGCAGCGTTGATTGATCCAATACAAAACGATTTAAAAAAACACAGGAAAAAAGCAGTATGATTTATCTGGACAACGCCGCCACAACCAAGCCGGACGAAGAGAGCGCAGAGCGGGCGATCGTATATCTGAAAGAAAAATATTTCAATCCTTCGGGCATGTACAAAGAAGGGTTTGCCCTTTCCCGCGAGCTGAAATCCGCCCGCGAAAAGCTCGTTTCGCATATCGCCGATCCCGCAGCATACGATTTAACGTTTACCTCCTGCGGCACGGAAGCGGATAATACGGCGGTGTTCGGCTACGCAAGGCGGGGCAACGCAATCGCCACGGCGGGCGAACACGCGGCGGTTTTATCGCCGTTTTCCGAGCTGAAAAACAGGGGAATCGCCGAAACGCGCCTTGCGCCGCTTGAAAAAGACGGGCGGGCGAACATAGAAAAACTGCTCGATCTCGTAGACGAAAAAACAACGTTCGTATCGGTGATGCACGTCAACAACGAAACGGGCGCGATCAACGATATCAACGCGCTCGCAAAGCGCGTGAAAGCGAAAAATCCGCGCGTGATATTTCACAGCGACGGCGTGCAGGCATACGGAAAAATTCCGTTCCGCCTTTGCAAAGAAGTCGATTTATATTCGCTCAGCGCGCATAAAATCGGCGGTTTGAAAGGCACGGGCGCGCTGATCCGCAAAAAAACTTTGCCGATCCGCCCGTATCTTTTCGGGGGCGGACAGGAAAGCGGTTGGCGCAGCGGCACGGAAAACGTGTTCGGTATCAAAACGCTCGAATACGCGGCGGAAAAGAAATTCGCTTCGCTCGAAGCCGATTATGCGCGGCTGAACGAGTACCGCGAAACGCTTTTTTCCGCGCTCGATAAAGATATTTTCGTACGCATTTCGCCAAAGAGCGGCACGCCGTATATTCTCACGGTATCCGCGCGCGGACTTCGCGGCGAAATCCTTTTGCACATGGCAGACGATAAAGGACTTGTTCTCGGCACGGGATCGGCGTGTTCTTCCAACGAAAAAGCGAGATATTCGCACGTCGCGCTCGCGTGCGGGTACGATAAAGAAACGGCGGACGGTATTTTGCGCCTGAGCTTTTCGCCTACCACAAAAAAAGAAGAAATCGAAGAAGCGGCGAAAATTTTAAACGCCTGCGCGCGCGAGCTTGCTTCAAGAACGAAATAACGTTTTAAAACGAAATAACGGGATTTACATTATGCAGAAAGTTATCATCATCAAATACGCGGAATTATTTTTAAAAGGCAAAAACAAAGGCTATTTCGAGCAGGCGTTTTTCGTGAATATCGAGCGCGCGCTCAAAGGCTTTAAGCACACGCTGCGCAGCCCGAGCGGCAGATATATCGTGGCGGATTTCGAAGAAGCGGAAGAAGAAGGCATATTAAACGCGCTCAAAAAAGTGTTCGGCGCGCACACGATCGCCGCAGGCTACGAAACGTCGTCCGATCTTGAAGATATTTTCGAAGCGGCGAAGCTGCTCGCGCCCGAAAGCGGCACGTTTAAAGTGGTATCGCATCGCGGCGATAAAAAATACCCGCTCAATTCCATCGAAATTTCCCGCGAAATCGGCGGTAAAATTCTCGAAGCGTTTCCCTGTCTTACGGTAGACGTACATTCGCCGCAGCACGTAATCCGCGTGGACATACGGGAAAACGGCGCTGCGCTCGTCAGCGGAAAAGAAGAAGCCGGCGCGGGCGGCATGCCCGTAGGCACGGGCGGCAAAGGTTTGCTTTTGATTTCGGGCGGCATAGATTCCCCCGTGGCGGGCTATATGATGGCAAAGCGCGGCATGAAAGTGGATTGCCTGCATTTTCACAGCTATCCGTACACAAACGAACAGGCGAAAGAAAAGGTTGTGGATCTTGCGAAAATTCTTTCGGGGTACACGCTCGGCACAAAGCTGAACGTGGTTTCCGTAACGCATATTCAGGAAAAAATTCACGAAAATTGCGCGCCGGAACTCATGATCACGCTGCTGCGCCGCTTCATGTACCGCATCGCCGAAAGATACGCGAAAAAAATCGGCGCGCAATGCCTGATCACGGGCGAAAGTCTCGGCCAGGTGGCGAGTCAAGGCATGACTTCTTCAAACGCCGTGGTGAAAGATCTGCCCGTGCTTCGTCCGCTCGTCGGTTTCGATAAAAACGAGATTATCGAGCGTTCGGTGAAAATCGGCGCATACGAAACTTCGATTTTGCCGTTTGAAGATTGCTGCACGGTGTTTCTTCCCGATTTCCCCGCCATTCGTCCCAAACTTTCCGCCATCGAAAAGGAAGAAGAAAAATTAAACGTGGAAGAGTTGATCGAAGAAGCTTTGTCCACGCTCGAGGTGATTTCGCTTTGAGCGCGTCGGAAGCAAAGGGCGCGCGCTGCTCGATCGCGCTTCTCACCGAAGCGGACGGCGCGAAAACGGTGCTTGTTCGGCTCGGCGAAATGCGGGTGGAAGAAGACGGCGGGGTAACGCTTTTTTACGAAAGCGAGAGCGGCTCGGGCGCGCTTACGGTGGAAAAAACGCGCGCCACGTGGCGGCGCGGCGGCGAAATGAACGCCGAACTCGTTTTTGAAACGGGCGCAATCACGCAAGGCACGTTCGGCAGCGACGGTTTTAGCGGCGCGGCGCAGATCGAAACCCACAAAATCGAATTAAAAATCAAAAAAGACGTCGTTTCGGCGGAAATCGCATACACGCTGAAATTCGACTACGGGTCGCAGAAAACGAAAGTAAAAATCCGCGCCCGGCTGCTTGAAGAAACGGCGGTGTATGCAAGTTGAAAGAAATGTTCGGAAATACACGGTAAAAGGAGAAAAAACGTGACGAAAGCAGAAGCATTGCAAGAGTGGAAGAAAGAGGTGCAGGATTATTTAAGCAAAATCGGTATCGTTTCGCTGCGTTCGCTCGGAAGGTACTTAGGCGTGCCGCAAGCCACCACAAAGAAGAAAGGCGATCTTTCGGCGTGTATTCTCGCGCTGCTTGCGGGCGAGATCAAACCCGCGGCGAAGAGCAACCGCGGCGCGCCCGTAAAAGAAGATTTTGTAGATCCCGCGATACTTTCCAGTCTTGAAACGTTGAATTTCAAAAAGGCGTCGATCGAAGCGGAATGTATCGAATCGGGCGAAAGCGGTATGCCGCTTAGAGAAGAAGATTCGCAGTCGGGTATGGTGCTGCATGCAAAAAATCGGGAAATTTCTTATTACGACAGAGCGGTTTTCGGCGGCGAACTGATCACGATCGCCGGTTCGTACTGCGTAAAAATTTCCGAGCCGCGCGAGCTGCTCGGCGAAAAGGCAGTGATTTCAACAAAAGTGGTGGAACAATCCGGCGCACGCACGGGCGACAAAATCACCTTCCACGCAAAAACCAATTCGGGGTATTATATGGTGGCGGAAGTGCTTTCGGTAAACGCGATTCTGCCCGGTACGCTGCTTGAAAATTTCGATCGCGCGCCCGCGGAATATCCCTGCGAAAAACTGCTTCCTTTCGAAGCGGGCGAAAACGTGCTGCTCAAATATTTCGTTTCGCTTTTCCCCGTGGGGAAAGGTCAGCGCGTGATTATTTCGGGTGCGCCGAAATCGGGAAAAAGCACCCTTCTTCGCGAAGTGGCGCGCGCAACCGCGAGAAACAACGCCGATCTGAAAATCGTCATCGCGCTTTGCGAGCAATCTCCCGAAACCACCGACGAATGGCAGCGCGAATTTCAAACGGCGGAAATCTATGCTTCCGGCTATTACGACGACCCCGAAGAGCAGCTCGATCAGGCGGAAAAAGCCCTGAAACGCGCGAAAGAATACGTGTGCGACGGCAAGAGCGCGCTGCTTCTTATCGACGATCTCAACGCGCTTGCCCGCGCATATAACGAAACGGACGAAGCTACGGGTGGGCGCGTATTAAGCGGCGATCTCGAAAGTAAAACGGTGCATTATATGAAGCGGTATCTCGGCTCGGCGCGCAAGCTCAAATCGGGCGCGTCGCT
>CALARO010000327.1 GCA_937888935.1 uncultured Clostridia bacterium | reverse complement strand
TGGGCGAAGTGGTAGATCGCACGTATTCCGTGGTGAAAGAACTCGTGGAAAACGCGATCGACGCAGGCGCAACGGAAATCGAAATTCAGGTAGAAGAAGGCGGTAAAAGCCTGATCAGGGTTACGGACAACGGCTCGGGAATCTTGCGCGAAGATTTGCACTCGGCATTTTTGCCGCACGCCACAAGCAAGCTTAAAAAAGCGGAAGATCTCGATAATATTCTCACGCTCGGCTTCCGCGGCGAAGCCGTGGCTTCCATCGCCTCGGTATCCGAACTCACCATCAAATCGCGGGTAGCAGGCGAAAAATGCTATTCGCTTACGTCCGTCGGCGGCGAGCTTGGCGAAATCAAAGAAACTTCCGAAGCGTTCGCCCACGGCACAGAAGTCACGGTATCGCGCCTGTTTTTCAACGCGCCCGTGCGCCTGAAATTTTTAAAAACCGATCACGGCGAAGAAGCGGATATCAGCGCGTTTGTCGCGCGCTTCATTTTATCCCGCCCCGATATTTCTTTTAGATATTTCGCGGGCGGAAAAAGCGTGTATCAATCCTTCGGCGAAGGCGAAGAAGAAGCGTTTGCCTGCGTTTACGGCGCAAACACTCTCGAAAATTGCTATCGCATCGACGCCGAGCGCAACGGCGTGAAAATCCGCGGCTTCATTGGCAATCAGAACTTCACAAAATCCACAAAATCGTATCAGACGGTGTATTTAAACGGCAGATATATCTGCAACAACACCATTTCCGTCGCCATCGGCAACGCTTACCGAGCCTACCTGATGAAGCGGCAATTCCCGTTCTGCGTGCTGCATATCACCGTTCCCGCCGAAATCGTAGATGTCAACGTGCATCCGAATAAGTCGGACGTCCGTTTTGCGGACGGCAATATCATTTTCGGCTGCGTGTATCGCGTGATTTCGGACGTGCTTGACGGCAACGCCACCGCGCTCAACTATGTCGTTCCGTCCAAAAACACGGCCGCAACCGCGCCGGCGGAAGAAAAGCAGATCGAAATTCAGGAAACGAAAAGACCGCCCGAAATCACCTACGCAGAAGCAAGAAAACTGATGGCGCAGGACAGCGAACTCAAAAAGCGGCAACCCGAAGAAAAATCGGCGGAAAAAGCGGCGGTAAAAATCGAAAGGGATTTGCCTTTCCGCTTATTTCCGGGTGACGAAACCGAGCCGATCGAAGCCGCGCCATACGTGCCGAAACAGGCTTTCCGATCCGCCGCAACGCAAC
>CALARO010000326.1 GCA_937888935.1 uncultured Clostridia bacterium | reverse complement strand
AATAATTACGGAAGCGATCATGCCCACGCAGTTAGGCAGCGTAAGCGAGCTGATCAATATGCCGTATATAGGCTTTTTCAGGAAAAATTCCACTTTCGCAAACCCGTAAGCGGCGAGCGCGGATACAAGCACGCCCACGATAATCGTAGGTACGTACATCCACAGCGTTACCCCGAACGCGCGCACCAGATTCCGCGCCGTAGACGAAGTGGTAAGCACCGTTTTATACCCTTCCAGCGAAAAACCGAGTTTCGGCCACCAGTAAAAGTGCGTGCCGTTCGCTTCCACGCTCGTTTTCACCGACGTGATCACCACGATATACAGCGGCACTACGATAAACGCCGCGAACAAAATCACGATCGCGTGATCAAGCACCGCCGCCGCAATCGTTTTTTCCGGCTTTTTTGCGGGCTTTTGTTGTTCCGCCCCCGCAGGGGCGTTATTTTTTATTGCGTTTTCCATTTTTTTGCCCCCCTTAATCGTAGCTTACCCATTTCTTGCTCAGCGCAAAATTGATTTTCGTAACTATCAGTATGAATATTCCGATAAACCAGGACATCGCGCAGGATAAGCCGTATTGCAGATTTACGTTCATCAGGCGGTACATCTGATACGTGAGCGTAAGTCCCCAAAAATTCGGTCCGGTCGCCGTGGTATTGATAAGTTGAAACAACGCCTGTTCCTGCAACGAAGCGATTAAATTCATCGTAATCAGATAAAATATCGTGGGCGTAAGCTGCGGAAAAGTCACGTTCCAGAATACGTGCATTTCGTCCGCGCCGTCCAGCCGCGCCGCTTCTTGAAGCGATTTATTGATCGCCGAGAACGCCGAAAGCAAAATCACGATATTCGTGCCGTTTTTCCAGATACTCATCACAAAAATCGCAAACATATAGTAATTCGAATTCGTGAAAAAGTCGATCGCGGGTTTGCCGCCCACAAGGCGAAACGCGTTGATCACGCCGTTTTCGGCAAATACCCAGCGCCACATCATCGCTACCGCCACGCTCGAACACACCTGCGGCAGGAAAAACAATACGAAATAGAATTTCTTGCCATAGATATGCCTGTTCATCACGCTTGCCAGAAACACCGCCACCGCCACGTTTAAAAACGTCGTCAGCGAATACACAAGCGTGGTGCGCATCGCCTTCCACGTATAGCCGTCCTTTAAAACAAATATAAAATTTTCGAAGCCGGCATCGAACGTCGCTTCCGAAATCAGCGCGGATTGCAGATGCGAAAACGCAAGCGCAAGCGATAAAAGCATCGGGAAAAGCGTAAAACACAAAAACCCTAAAAACGGCAGAATCACCATGCTTGTGCCTACTACGTTCTGTTTCACGATTTTCAGTTTATACGCGCGCTTTTGCTGATCCGTGCGCGGCGCGATCTCGCACCATTCTTTATATCTCATTCTTCGCCCCCGTATTATCTTTCGTAATTCTTGTAGTTCTTCAGCGTGTTATTCGTTTTCGTGATCGCTTCGGGATACCAATCCGCAAACGACTTTGTATTGTTTCTCACGTTGTTGTTCAGATCGATACACCATGCTTCCACCCACAGCGTGTTCGGCATATACCACCAGTCGCCGGGGCGTTGATATTCCAGCGCTTCCGCAAATACGTTCACGTTCTTCGGCGCGTAGCTGCCCGTGAATTTCAATTCGCTTTTCAATGACAGCTGCGAAGGGAAAAATCCGTTGTTCGCACGCACTTTCTGCCCTTCTGTGCCGCACGCCCATTTCACAAACTGCTTCGCCGCGTCCTGCTTCTTCGAACGGCTGTTTACGCCCATGTTCGTATTCCGGCTATGCCCGGACATCACGCCCGCAGCTTCCACGGTATCGCAATTCGGGTCGGCGGGATCGGCATACTTTTTATACTGCACCAGCGGCGCTACGTCCCACTCGCAATTATATTGCCCCGCATACTGCGCGATTTCCTGCATCAACTGCGATTCGCCCGCAAAACAGAGAATATCGCCCGTATAAAACTGCTTGTATATCGGGTTGATATCCGTTATCTGCGCCGGGTTCGGCGATACGTTCAAGCCGCGCGAATCTTCCACAAACGTCTCTTTCGAGCTGCCGAGCTTCAAATACCGCTTGAATGCCGTGCGCGTGGACGGAAGCTCGGTAAGCGCGCTGTCTTCGCCCTTATTCATTTCGGTTTTTATCGCTTCCCAGATTCCCGCTTCGCTGCCGTCCGCGTGCTTATACCCGCCCTTGTCGTCCGGCACAAGCACTTCGTTTTCCGCCGCCTGCATTTTATCGTAAAACGCAATCGTTTCGCCCGCTTTGTATTCCGTTCCCGTTCTGCCCGTAAACGTTTTGCCTTCTTTCACGATATAATTCGGGTTGGGATCGAGAAGTCCGAAATTCCAGTCGCCCTTGCCCGTTAAATCGTATAAGCAGTCGCCTCCCACCGTCCAGCCGTAATTAAACCACGTTTCCGTGAAATACCCGTAGGTCGTTCCCCACTTCGATTTCCCGTTCGTTCCCGGATTGTACGCCGCCGTGAAATACATCGCAAGATCTTCCGCTTCGTCCCAGTTCATCGCAATGCGGTTGTTGAATACCAAGATTTCGTTTTCCGCGGGAACAACCCAACCTTCCGAAAGCTCGGTGAAATAATACGGCGTTTCACTTCTGTAATAGCCTTTTTTCGGCACGGTTACGCCGTTTAACTTCGCGTAATCGCTCTTCTTCTTGCCGTAATTATCCGCGATTTCATTATTGTTCCACTTTTCAAGATCGTTTTCATCTACCGAAATCACGATAATGCCCGCCTTTTCCATCAAGCCCTTATTATAATAAAGCGCCGTGGGACAGGAATCGATCGGCAACGCGTACAGCGGATCGGTAGTATTCGAAGTGTTCGTTTCTTTGTTGTAATACAAACGATTGATCGCCGTGGGCGCAATGTCGCCAAGCTCGATATTCGTATAGGTATCTTTGATATCGGAAATATCCGCAAAATACCCGCCGATCACGTATTTTTTGTAGCTGTCGTCGCTCACCATCAATACGTCCGGCGCGTTCGAAGAGCCGAGCAGCGCGGTTATGTCCGCCCCCGCCAGCATTTCCACCGCATTTACTTTTATGCCGTTTTCTTTGCCGTACGTTTCGTTGAACGCGTCCGTCAGCTTGAAGTACATTTCCATCTGCGAATTCGTGCCGCTCAAATAAAACCGCACTTCGTTCGAAGATTTTCGTCCGCAACCCGCAAATCCCGCAAACGCCGCGCACAGCGTTGCCGCCGCAAGCGTGCCGCTCATAGCTTTTTTCATCGTGTTTTTTCTCATTTTCTTTTCTCCTTAATTTGATTTTTTCGTTTTTTAATAGAATTTTTTGCCGTACTTTTCTATAATTCCGCGCACTCTGCTTATGTCGAATTTCGGCTCGTGCGCCGCGTTTAAAAGTCCGTTCGTTTCCTGTTCCGCATCGGTAAGTTGCGTATAGCACCATCCGCAAAAATCGCACGCCGAAACGTTTTTAAACAACCGCTCAAATCGCGCCATAAACGCTTCTTCGCCGCTTTCCGCGCCGTTGTACCCCCAGCCGCCGTCCGTGGCAAGCGATACCCCGCCGAATTCCGATAAAATAACCGGCTGCCCCGCAAAATAATTCCCCTGCGCCATCACTCTTCTTCCCGCCGGCACAAGGCTTTCGCTCATTCCGCCGAATTTTTCCGCGAACTCGTCGCCGTACTTCGAATAATCGTGAATACCGATTAAATCGGAAACTTCGAGATTTTCCCAGCCGTCGTTCGTGATCACAAGCCGCGTATCGTCCAGCGATTTTATCAGAAAGTATGCCGCTTTTGCAAGCGATTGTTGCCGCTTATCGTGCAAAATTTCTTTTACGCCCCAGCTTTCGTTAAACGGCACATACGCGATCACGCTCGGCGAATTGTACACCAGTTTTACGATTTGCTGCTGTAAATCGAGCGTTGCCCGCGTGGTTTCCGGCGTGAACGCATACGCGCTCGGCGTTTCCGCCCACAGATACATGCCCAGCGTATCCGCATAATAATACAGCCACGGATCTTCCGCTTTCTGATGAATCCGCATGCCGTTGAAGCCCATCTTTTTTGCAAGCAGTATGTCGTTTTTATAACTTTCGGCGCTCGGCGCGGTCAACCCGCTATTCTCGAAATACCCTTGATTGAGTACCATTCTCAGCTCTTCCGCGCGATCGTTTATATACACTCTGCCGCTCTCGGTATGCACTTTCCGAAATGCGAAATACGTTTCGATTTCGTCTGCCGTTTCGCCGTTTTTTCTGATTTGCAACGTCGTTTCGTATAGTTTCGGGTGTTCCGCCGTCCACAGGTGAATATCGTCGATACAATCGGGTTTTTCAAACGACATATTCAATAACAGCCGCCCGTCTTTTTTCACCGTGGACGAAAACTTCTGTTCGCCGCCGTGCGGCGTTTTTACGATCGCCGTTATCTCATCCGCTTCCCCGTTTATCGTTTCCGCGTACACGCACGCCTGCGTTCTTTCCGCGTCCGTTTCGAAGCGCACGCTTTTAATATAATCGCCCTGCGCGCCGCTCAGCCACACGCTTTGCCAGATCCCCGACGTGGCGTAGTACCAGCATCTCTGCCGTCCTTCCTGCCAGTTCTGCTTGCCCCGCGGATAAATTTTCGTCATCGGATCATATACGCGAAGCTCGATTTCCTGTTCTTTTCCGTCTTTTAAGTACGGGCGGATATCGCAACCGAACCCGCCGTAACCGCCTTCGTGATACAACGCGAATTGCCCGTTGATATACGCCGTACATTCGTAGTCCACCGCAAGAAAATTCAGGTATACGGTTTTGCATTTTTGCATTTCTTCCGTCAGCTCGAATTTGCGCTTGTACCACAGGATTTCGCGGCGGCTGTGATCGCCGATCCCGCTCGCCGCAGTTTGATATGCATACGGCACAAGAATTTTTAAATCGTATGCGCCGCCGTCCCCGAATTTAAACTGCCATTCGCCGTTTAAACTCTGCCAGATCTTTCGCCGCGCTCTCGGCTCGGGATAATATTTTTTCGTTTCGCTTTCCATTATTTCACCCGTTTTTCCCTGCTTTCAGTATCCGCACGCCGAAACGCGGCAGATTCACGCTCGTTACGATTTCGCCCGTTTCCATATCTTCATACGGCTTTGCAAGCGCGATTTCCCCGCTTTGTCCGTCCGTATAATTTTCTATAAAAAGATATTCCGTTTCCCCGTCCGTCCGCGCGTGCGCCGTTACGCCGAGCGGCTTTTCTCTCACGCTCTCGCACACGCTTTCTATGCCGAGATCTTTGCAGATTTTTTCAAACGCATCGCTTTCAAAGCCGCCGTTCTCGCCCGCAAACGCCTGATAATACGCCGTGCCGTTCCGGTACGCGTTTTCCGTAAAACACGGCTCGCCCGCAAACATTCCGTCGGTATATTTCCCAAGCACGTTTGC
>CALARO010000325.1 GCA_937888935.1 uncultured Clostridia bacterium | reverse complement strand
ATAAAGCGGGGAACAAGTGAATTATGCGCCCGTTTATTTATATAGGAAAAATTAAAATACCGCTGTACGGCACGTTTGCGATTTTGGGGTTGCTTGCGTTCATCGTATGCGCGGTGTTTTTTGTGGAAAAAAAAGAAAAAGCCGACGAAAAAACCACGAACGGCGTGCTTTTTATCTGCGCGGCCGGCGCGGCGGCGAGCTATGCCTGCGCGTATTTTTTCAATTCTCTTTTTCACTCGATCGCGAATAAAAAAGTTACGCTCGGCGGCATCACGTGGCTCGGCGGCGTACTCGGCGCGTTTCCCGCCATGCTGCTTTTGCTTTTGAAACGGAAAAATAGAACGGCGGAAGAATCGGTGCTGCAATTTAATCTTTTGATGCCGGGCGTTGCGCTCGGGCATGCGCTCGGCAGGGTAGGCTGCTTTTTTGCCGGCTGCTGCTACGGCGCGGTGACGGATAGCGCGCTCGGCGTGCGGTTTCCTGCGGGAAGCGCGGCGGCACGGCGTTTTCCCGAAATTGCGGACGGAAAAATTATAGGTTCTTTGCCCGTGCTGCCCACGCAGCTTTTCGAAGCGGCATTTGAGCTTGCCTTGTTTTTCGCGCTGTGCGTTTTATATAAAAAGCGCAAGCGTATTCTTGCGGAAACATACGCTTTTGCCTACGGCGCGTTTCGTTTTATTCTTGAATTTTTCCGTGCGGACAATCGCGGCGCAACGGGATTTTTTCTTTCGCCATCGCAGGTGATGAGCGTTATTCTGATTGTTTACGGCGTATTATTGCTGCTTTATCGGCGCGGCGTGATTTTTAAAAAGAAAACAAAAGCGCAAAGCGCGGATAAAACGAGCGAAAACGGCGAAAGCGCAAGCGAAAACTTAGAGAACGTATGCAAAAACTTTGAAGAAAAAAGCGAAAACGATTGAAAAAAACGCGACAAAATCAAAAAAATGTGGTATAATGCTTTTCGGAAAACGAGTTCGCCATACGGTCGCGGGGCGCGAAAGCGCCGTGAGGAAAGTCCGGGCAGCAAAGGACAGAGCGCCTGATAACGTCAGGCGAAGGCGACTTCAGGGAAAGTGCAACAGAAATATACCGCGGAAGCGTTTCACGCTTACGTAAGGGTGGAAAGGCGAGGTAAAAGCTCACCGGCGCGGCGGTAACGCGGCGCGCAATGTAAACCCCGCTCGCTGCAAGATTGGGCGTTCGTTATATAGGGCTGTCCGTCCGACGAACGCCGTGAATATCGCTTGAGCTTGCCGGCGACGGCAAGCGTAGATAAATGACCGTACACGACAGAACCCGGCTTACAGACGATCTCGTTTTCTTTTTTTTGTAAACAAATGCCCGATTGCAAAGCGCAACCGGGCGGTTTTTTATATTGATATGCCGATTTTATGTGAGAATTGGTGCGAAAATTTTAGCGAAAGCAAACCGCTTGTATCGTTTGTTTTTTTACCGATTATTTTTCTTCGTCGTTTTTCTCGCGCATGGTGAAGCCGTAGTCGATGGCGGGGTTGCCGTCGAGCAGGGCGCGCACAAGCGTTTCGCGGCGATCGTGCGTAGTGGAAAGCACGAGATTGCCTTCCGTATCGGAAAGCGTGAGATAGATTTTATCGTTGTCCGTATCAGAAACCGCCGCGGTGATTTGCGAGAGTGAAATATGCGTTTTTAAAAAACCGTGGCAGAGAATAAGTTCCGTGCCGCTCACGCGGTACTCGCATTTAATCAGCACCGCCGCCACAACCACAATTGCAAACAGGCATACGGCGATGAGAAAGGGATATTGCAGGTACTCGTAAAACGAATGAACGCCCGATTTTAAAAGCCGATAGGCGGAAAGGATAATCCCCGCGACGGAAAGGACGAGCGCGCCTACGGAAAGCAGCGTGATTGCAAGCGATTTTTTCATGGGAAACGTGCGGCAGGCGGGTTTTTCCGGCTGCTGGTTTGTATTTTTGTTTGAATTCTGATTTTTCATATTTCAATTATAGCACCTGCGCGGCAAAAAAGCAAACGAAAAAGGCGCATATCCCCGTTTTCAAATTGACAAATTTTAAAAAATGCGATACAATATTTTTGTTATGAACGAAAAACGCGGGAAAAATCAAAAAAACGACGGGAATTTTTGCGAAAAAATCGTCGGTGCAAACGGCGATAAAAGCGGCGTGAAAAACGGCGGAAAGGCGTATCGCGCGATCGTGATCGGCGGGGGCGCGGCGGGGCTTTTTTTCGCGGCGAAATACGGCGATGAAAACACGCTGATTTTAGAACGCGGCGAGCGTGTGGGCAGAAAGCTTTCCGCTACCGGCGGCGGGTGGGGGAACGTTACCAACGAAAACGCCTCGAAGTTTGCGGAAAAACTGTTTTATTTTACTTCCGAAATTTCGGAAATGCCGAAAATTCGCGGCGCGGTGGAACAATTTCCGCCCGAAGCCTTGCGCGGCTTTTTTTCTTCGCTCGGCGTACTCACGTTTGCGGACGAGCGCGGGCGGGTGTATCCGTTGTCGCGGCAGGCTTCTTCGCTCACCGATTGTCTTCGGCGGGAAGCGGCGCGGCGGGGCGCGGAAATTAAGACGGGCGAATACGTGTGCGGCGTTTCCGTTTTGCCAAACGATTTGAAAAACTCGGCGACAAACACGGCGACCAACACGACGAAAAACCCGAAAAAAATCGGGGCGCGCTTCGAAGTGAAAACGCAAAGCGGCGGCGTGTATTTCGGCGAAAATATTTTAATCTGCACGGGCGGCAAGGCGGCGAAAAATTTCGGATCGGACGGCAACGGCTATGAAATAGCGAAGTCTTTCGGACATACGATTTCGCCCGTATCTCCCGCGCTGGTACAGCTGAAATGCGCCGAAAAAGAATTACGCGCGCTGAAAGGCATACGCGTATTCGACGGCTCGCTTGGATTGTATTCGGGCGGCAAAGAGATTGCGCGCGAGCTCGGAGATATTTTATTCGCCGATTTCGGCGTTTCGGGCGACGGTGCGTTTAAAATTTCTTCGTATCTGCCGCAGACGTTTCCTGCGAAGGCATGCGAAATCAAAATTGATTTTCTGCCCGAAGTTTCCGAGAAGGACTTGGAAACGGCGATTTTGAAAAAGCTTACGCGATATGAAAGCGTCGGCGCAGAAGAGCTGGCGGGCGGCTTGCTCAACAATCGCGCGGGGGCGGTGATCGCCGGTCGTGTAAAGAAAAATCTTGCAAAAAATCAAGGCGCGGGGCGAGATGACAAAATCGCGCTTGCGGCGGCGATGGCAAAAGAGATAAAGAGTTTTGTGCTGACGGTGACGGGTACGCTCGGCTTCGATTACGCGCAGGTGACGAAAGGCGGCGTGAAACTGAGCGAAGTCGACGAAAATATGCAGTCTTTAAAGCAGCCCGGCGCGTATTTTGCGGGGGAAATTCTGAACGCGGACGGCGCGTGCGGCGGGTATAATCTGCAATGGGCGTTTTCTTCGGCGTGCGCGGCGGGCGAAGCGATTTTCGGAGGGGAGGCTGACGCTGCGGGCGATTGTAAGGAAAAAGGGCGGTGAGCAAATGGAAATCAGGCGGCTGACGAATATCAAACTGAAACTCGGCGAAAGCGAAGAAAAGCTGCGCGAAACGGCGCGGCGCGCTTTAAAGTGCAACCCCGCGTATTTCCGCATCGTGAAAAAATCGCTGGACGCGCGCGATAAGGGCAATATTTTTTACGTGTACACGATAGAATTTTCCGCGAAAGAAGTTGCCGCCGGGCGCGGCGCTGGGGCAGCCGAATCGGAACGGCTGCCGAAAAATAAGATTCCCGCCGAAAATAAACCCGTGCTTATCGTGGGGGCAGGACCTGCGGGACTGTTCTGCGCACTGCGGCTTTTAAAACGCGGCGTAACGCCGCTTCTCGTCGAGCGTGGCGAAGCGGTGGAAGAGCGCGAAAAAACGCTGAAATATTTCCACGAAACGGGCGAATTGAATACGGAAAGCAACGTGTCTTTCGGTGAAGGCGGCGCGGGAACGTTCTCGGACGGCAAGCTGAATACCGGCACGCACGTGAAAGAAAACGACGAAGTGCTGAGCGAGTTTGTGCGCTTCGGCGCGCCCGAAGAAATCGCGTATCTGAATAAGCCGCATATCGGCAGCGACAAGCTGAAAACCGTGGTGAAAAACATGCGCGAATACCTTTTGAAGCATGGCGCACGGGTGATTTTTAATGCCTGCCTTACCGATATTATTATCGAAAACGGCAAAATCGCGCGGGCGGAAATCGCGCGAAAAGGCGGCGTCGGGCGCAAAACGGAAAAAATCGACGTTTCAGCGATCGTCCTTGCCGTGGGGCATAGCGCGCGCGATACGTTTGAGCTTTTGCGGCGCAAGGGCGTTGCGCTCACGAAAAAAGATTTTGCGGTGGGGGTGCGTATCGAGCAGCTGCAGAGCGCGATCGGGTTTTCGCAGTACGGCGAAAAATACAAACTTCTGCCGCCCGCCGATTATAAATGCGTGTTTCACGGCGAGCGCGCGGCGTTTACGTTTTGTATGTGTCCGGGCGGGTATGTGATGGCGGCGGCGAGCGAAGAAGGCGGCGTGGTGACGAACGGCATGAGCAACT
Organism: uncultured Clostridia bacterium; assembly: GCA_937888935.1. Taxonomy (GTDB): domain Bacteria; phylum Bacillota; class Clostridia; order Christensenellales; family Borkfalkiaceae; genus Scatosoma. Next base: position 874 of record CALARO010000325.1, on the reverse strand, counting down.
ACGCGCGAAGCGGCGAAAACGCAAATTCCGCGCTGATCGTGCAGGTGACGGCGGCGGACTACCCCGAAGACAATCCGCTTGCGGGTGTGGAATTTCAGCGGAAAATCGAGCGGGCGGCGTATCGGCTCGGCGGCGGAAAATACGTTGCCCCGGCGCAGCGCGCGGAAGATTTTTTAAAGGGGCGGGCGAGTTCGTATTTCGGCGAAGTGAAGCCTACTTATCCGCGCGGCGTTGTTCCTTCCGAGCTTTCGGCGGCGTTTCCGAAGCCCGTTTACGAAGAATTGAAGCGCGCGATCGCAGGCATGGACGCGCGATTGAAAGGGTTTGCCTGCCCCGACGCGGTGCTTACCGCCGCGGAAACGCGCACAAGCTCGCCCGTGCGGATTTTGCGGGGCGAGAATATGCAGTCCGTTTCAGCGGAAATGCTTTTTCCGTGCGGCGAAGGCGCGGGGTACGCGGGCGGAATTACTTCTTCCGCCGCCGACGGGATTCGCGTGGCGGACGCCGTGTATAAAGCTTTGCTCGAAAATTAAATCGCGTGCGATATTGCGTTCTTTTTGGCTGCGGCTGCGCATAAAATGTAGCATAAGAAAGTGGCGCGGGGTGCGGCGTGTGAGCGAAGCGAAAAAACGAAATTGCGGACGGTTTCACGAAACAAACGGAAAAATCTGCGTAGAAAAACAGACGACGGAAAAACGAACGACGGGCGGTGTTGCCGTCGTTTTTTCTGTGTGTACGATTGTGGGCGCGGTGGCGGGCGCGGGGTTTTTATCCGGACGGGAATTGCTTGAATTTTACGGCGGTTTCCGCGTGTTTCCGCTCGCCGTTTCGTTCGCCGCGTTTGCGCTCGGCTTTTTGCTTTTTTTGCGGCTCG
>CALARO010000324.1 GCA_937888935.1 uncultured Clostridia bacterium | reverse complement strand
TCCGTTGCCTGCAAAAATGCGGACGCAGCCGCGCCGCATCCCGAAACCAACGCCCCGCGCGCCGCGCAAACAACCGAAAAAAACAACTCTCAAACCGAAAATCTTACAACGATTTCCGCAAGCGGCACGGTGGAACACCTTTTCACGCACAACCTGATTTCGCACCCCGAAATCGCTTTCGCCGCGGGCAATTCCTACGGCAAAAATCTCGACGAAGATTGTCTCACTCCCAAAGAATTCCGCGCGATTTTAAGCGCGCTTTACAAGAACGGTTACGCGCTCGTCAACGCAACGGAAACTTTCGCCGAAACGAACGGTGAAACGGCGCGCACCCCTTTCAGTTTCCCCGCAGGCAAAAAACCGCTGGTTTTATCTTTCGACGACGTCGTTTACGCCCGTAAAAATCAAGGAAAAGGCACGTCTTCGAAACTCGTTCTCGGCGAAAACGGCGAAATTCTCGCGCAAACCGTTTTCAAAGACGGCTCAACAAAAACGCACGGCGAAGAATTTGCCCCGATTTTAGAAGATTTCATCAAAAGCCACCCCGATTTTTCCTATCACGGCGCGCGCGGCATAATTTTTTTAACGGGTTTCGACGGCATTCTCGGCTACCGCACAGACAGAAACAGCGAAAACCGCGCAAGCGAAATTGAAAACGTCAAACCCGTAATCGCCGCTTTAAAGCAAAACGGCTGGCTTTTCGGTTGCCACACCTACTCTCACAGACATATTAAAAGATCTACGCCACAGCAAATGCAGGATGATATTGATAAATGGAAAAACGAAGTAGAACCGCTCACGGGGAAAACCGCGCTTTTCGCCTATCCGTACGGCGAATGGGTATTCGGCGAAAACGGCGGCGACGAACGGCAAAAAGCCTTGAAAAACGCGGGTTTCGGCGTGTTTTTCGGCGTAGGAAACCTGCCTTTCTACACAAAAATGCCCTTAAAATCAAGCGGCGAAAAATATCTTTTTCAGGATCGCTGCCCCATGGACGGAATTTCTCTTCG
>CALARO010000323.1 GCA_937888935.1 uncultured Clostridia bacterium | reverse complement strand
TTTTACGGGAATCAGGTCGATTGTATCAAGCATAGTAAGCGGATTTTCGCTAAGGCTCATGCATGCAAGAACAGAAGCTTCCAACCCGTCGACATAATAGAAAGTCTCGTCGTCGTCATTGTATTTGATTTTAGATAATGTTATGCCGGTATTATATCTTACGCAGCTTTCTTCAAAGTCCGTTGCCGTAACTTCGCTTCCGCCGTTTGTTGCATCATATATCTTAGGCAAAGCTCCCTTTTCGAACGCCAAAAACGACGTCGGTCTGTCGTTTTTGTAATAATCGGCACTCATGGCGCAAATTGAAGAATCAACCCTTTCGACGGATTCGGGAATATATACAAACGCGTCTACAATATCTATCGCGCCATATTCAATCGCTTTCACGGTATCCGGAATAATCACTTGCTTTATTGTACTTGTTTTTGCAAAATACGCAATATCTTTCTCGGAAGATACTTTATCGTAATAGTAGAATTTATTTCCTTGATTCAAAAATCCGCTGCCTAAAACTTTAATCGTTTTACCATCAACAGAATTCGGAACATTTATAATTTTATCTTCTTTGAAGTATTTGTAAGCCGTAATCGTATTATCCGAATTTACCTTGTAAATCATATCATCGCTTCTTAAACAGTCCGTAAATACAGTTTCATAGTTTTTCGAATACGAGCCTTTATTATTGATTTGATCTAATTGATACCAACCATTTGTGTTTGCGCCTTTCTCTATATACACAAAATTATAATCTATATCATTCGAAAAAGCTTTGCAACCCACATATTCTACATTCTTTGATAAATAAATGCAGTCCAATAAATTTCCGTACAAAGAATAATCGCCGAAATAAGTAATATCAGAATAATCAAATTTAACAAGTTTGCAATTCCTAAATGCGTTGACATGAAGCTCCGTAACCGTTTCCGGCAACGAGACCTCCGTCAGTCCGCTGCCGTAAAAACAATTTTCCGGTATGTAAGCTATAGCGCAGTTATTAAAATCGACAAACTGTAAGTTAGTTGAATCTTCGAAAGCATTTTTCCCGATATAAATTATATTTTTCGATAACGAAATTTTACTGATATAATTATTTTTAAACGCCGATGATTTTATTCCTATAACGGGAACCGAGCCGATATAGTTCGGAATAATTATTTTCGCTTTACCGCGCGTGATTTCTTGAATATAAGTTGTATATTCGCCGCTTGTCATCGTATTTCTATATTGACTATAGTAGTTCTCCGCTATTTCTTCCGCCTGAGAATAATTATAACCGTCTACAACATAGCCGGATATTCCGTTAATTGTCATTGTAGAGTATTTCAACCCGGCAGTTGCAATCATCGTTTCCGTTGTATGCGTTCTTGTATCGTCATCGGGATATCCGGCAATAACATTTGTATCGGTGTCGTTAATCCACCAATGTCCATTAGTTCCTATATAAGGCGTTGCGCCGTTCGAAACCACAAAATCCCATGTTGTATTATTCGAATAGCTGATTCTATAGGTATCAAACAGACCTTCGGAACTGATTTTTTCGATTTTGATTATGGAAATGTCTTTCCCGTCTTTACCGTTCGTAACCGTAAACGTCGTTGTATAGCCGTCGGAAAATTCTATTTCATAGGCATCAACGCCGCCGACCGAAGATTTGCAAAAAACATTCTTTACCGTAACGCCAGCCCCGTTAGAAACGGTAAAAGTTGATTTGACTCCGTCTGAAAAAGTAATTTGATACGTATCGACATTATTTTCGGTTTTTACTTTCTCTACAGAAACTACCGTTACGGAAGACCCGTCTTTACCGTTTTTTCCGTCTTTACCATTGCTACCGTCTTTTCCGTCCGCGCCCTTTTCGCCTTGTACGCCGGGATCGCCTTTTTCACCCTTTTCACCTTTGATTGTAGCGAGCCATTCTTCATACGAAAGCGGCGTATCGCCGTTTTCTTCCGCGTGTGCCACGTAAGAAGCGTAAATTTCGCTGATTTTTTCGTTTTGCGCGCCATTTCCCGCATCCGTTTTTCCGCAAGCCGAAAAACCAGCGCAAACGCACGTTGCCGTCAACGCCGCAAATACTGCCGATAATGCTTTTTTCTTCATTTCTTTTTCTCCTTTTTTCTTGTCTATCTATATTATATCATTGCAATTTCTCTTTTGCAAGGGTTTTAACTATTTATTGGAAAATTTTTCAAATAGAAAACAAGCTACGCCCCTCATTCGTCCAAAGCTTTGCTTTGTCCACCTTCCCCCCAAGGGGAAGGCTATAAAAAAGGCAAACTATTTAATTTTCGTCTACGTAGTAGAACGAATCGTCGGCGCGGCGGCGCACTTTCTTGAAATTCCCGATCGTTTCATTCACCGTTTCCACAAACGCAAATGTATCCGGGTACTTCCTGATGATATTCTCGAAATCAATAATCTGATGCCGGCTCACTACGCAGATAATCACGTCGCGCTCGGTGTTGCTGTATACCCCCGTGCCGATCAGTTTCGTGGCGCTGTGCTTCAATTTTTCCACGATTTCCCGGTCAATCTCTTCCGCGTGCTTCGTGATAATCAAAAACTTATACGCCGACTTCACGCCCTGCAAGCTTCGATTCGCCATAAACGACGAAATAAAGCAATACAAAATGCACATGCACACCGGCTTATAATTGCGAATCGTCGCACCTGTAACCGAATCAACATCGGTATACACGAAATACGAAGCGATCGCCACCGTGGCGTTCAGCGCGAAAAGCACCCAGAAAAAATTCAGGTACGGACTTTTTTTATTCACGAATTTCGAAATCACGTCCGTGCCGCCCGTAGAGCCGTTGCGGCGGAACGCAAACCCGTAGGCAAACCCGCTGATCACCCCCGAAATCAGCACGGGATAGATCGTGTCCGCGCCCTTCGAATCATAGCGGAAGCTGTTTAAAACGTTGGTTTTGCTCAGCAGCAGGTACACGCCCGAATAGATCAGGCAATAGGCGAGCGTTTTCAGCGCGAAATCTTTTTCCACCGCGAAGTAGGCGAAAACGCACAGCGGCACGTTGATGACGAGCGACATGTACGCCAGGTTCATTTTTCCGCCCGTGAGATAATCTATCATGGTTGCCACGCCGTTCAGTCCGGACGGCGCGAATTTATTGCGCACCACGAACAAGTCGTAGTTGAGCGCCATTAAAACCGCCATCGCCGCGATGATCGCGTAATCGGTGATTTTTACTTTCGTCATTCGTTTTTCGTTTGCCATTTTTTGTTTCTCCCGCGCATTTTTCGGCTGCGCCTTTTTCTTTTTACTTGGCTTCTTCGTCTTGTCTGCGCCTGAAATTGCCCGATCCCCCCGCCACTTCGGTGTAGTACACGAACGTATCGGGGTATTTTTTAAGTATATTCAAAAATTCGGGGATCTGCCGCAGGTTTACCACGGAAAAGATCACCGCGCTGTCGCTTTCGGTAAACATGCCGCGGCTTTCCACCACCGTTGCGCCGTGCTTTAAGTTATACAGAATTTCCCCGCGGATTTCTTCGGGGTGTTTCGTGACGATTTTAAATTCCACGGCGTTGCGCGAATCTTTCATAAACGCCGCGCCCACGCGCTCGTATACGAACATCTGCACCACGGAAAGCAGAATACTGTCCAACTCGCGGTACACCGCGTACGAAGCGAAGATGATCGCATACGAAATCACGGCGATCACGCGCTCTACGTTGAGATACGGTCGGTTTTTCTGCACCATGCACGCCACGATGTCCACGCCGCCCGTAGACATGCCGATACGCAGCAGCATGCCCATGCGCGCGCCTAAAATGATGCCCGAAAAGATCGCGGGCAGAAATCTGTCCGTTTCGGTGTGATACTGATAAAAATCGACGCGTTTTAAAACGATTAAAAACAGCGAGTTTAAAACGGTGAACGCAAGCGTGCCGATCACGTACCGCCTTTTCAGCACGAACAGCGCGGCGATCAGAAGCGGCGCGTTGAGCGCGAGCGAGTACCACCCTGCGTTTACGTTCGTGAGTTTTTGCAGCATCGTGGCGATACCGTCCATGCCCGCCGGCGCGAAATTCGCGGGGTACACGAATACGTGAAACCCGAGCGCGGAAAGCATTGAAGCGAGCAGCACCGTGGCGCAATCGAGCAGGAATTTTTTCACCGTTTTGCCGTCCGGTTTGTTCGGCTTATTCGGCTTGTTCGGCTTATTCGGCTTGTCAGGCTGCGCCGCAACGGGTTGCCCGTCGGGTTGCGCGGCGGCGTTTAAAGTAATTTTAGTTTCGGTTTCGTTGGCTTCGTTTTGCGGATGTTCTGCCGGCATAGCTATTCAAAACTCCCTGCCGCGCAAAGTAACGTTCGCACGGCTATAACATTATACGCCATTTGCGGCGGAAAGTCAATAGCTTTTAAAAAGCTTTCTTACGGCGTGCAAAAAAATTTGCGATGCAAAAGAAATCATCGCAAATCCCGGCGGGAAAGATTAAGCCGCGATACGCGGCGAAAAAACAGATAAAAATCAAAGGCTCGTAAGCAGCACGGCGGTGAGAATAAACGCAAGTCCCGCCACGTCGTTTTTCGTGATTTTCTGCCTGAACACGAAAAAATCGCAAAGCGCGGTGAGAAGCATGCTCACGCCGCGCGCCAGCGGATAATACACCGCCGAAGGCAAAGCTTCCGCCGCGAGCGTGGCGAAAAACGAGTATACGTAGATCATCACAGCGGCGATCGATACGTACAGGGCGAGTTTTCTGCCCGAAGCCGCGTTCCCGATCAGCATTTTTTTGCCCGCGAACGCCTTGCCGCCGAAAAGCGCGCCGAAAAAGCACAAAAGCACCACGCCGAACGTTGCCAGATTGAAAAACGGCGTGTATTCCTTGCCCACGCGCACGGGGTACAGTTTCTGCGTAAGGCTCACCCCCGCGTTGGATAATATCAGAAGCACGATATACGCCGCCGTTACCAAAGCGGCTTTTTTCTTTTCCGCCGAACGCGCCGAAGCAATTTCGGCGGGCGCGTCGTTTACCGCCCCGTTTTCCACCCCGTTTTCTACCCCGTTTGCCTTTTTTGCTGCATTTTCGGCAGGCGCAGCCGCCGCGGCAATTTTCCGTTTCGGTTTTGGCGAGAGAAAAATCAGCGCGACGAGCAGGCAGATCACGCCCGCCCATTGCTGCGGACTTACGCTTTCGCCAGCATATAAAACGGGGGCGAGAAACAACGGAATCGCCACCGAGCCGAGCATGCAGAACGATTCCACGAAAACGAGCGGAACGCGCTCGGAACAAAGCAGCCACGCGAACATCATCGCCGCGTTGGAAACGCCCGAAACGAGCCACAGCCACCACCCGCCGGAAGAAACGCGCGCGCCCGTGGCGAAAAACACGGCGAGCGCCACCGCCGAACAGATGAGCGAGCGGAAAGCGTTGATGCGAATACTGTTGTACTTTCCGGGACACAGTCTGCCGCTGCTTTTCATTGCCGCCATTTTGGAAATTCCGGCGAAGCTTGCGATCAATAAAAATACGTAACCCATAGAATATATGATACACCCGTTCGCGATAAAAACGCAAGGAATTTTCTATCGGAAATTTGTATTTTTACGGCACCCCGAAACGCGGAAATCTTATGAACCTGCTTTTATGATTGAAATGTTACAGTTTAAAGCACTTGCGCACGTCTTTATACTCGCCAAGCACAAGCATGTGCGCGCCCTCTTCCACCACGGAATTGCAATTCACGGAAAGAAGCGTTTTGCCGTCCTTTTTAAACGCGAGAATGTTCACGCCGAAACGTTTACGGATATCGATTTCCCCCACCGTTTTTCCGATCCACGCGGCGGGCGGCACAACTTCGAAAATGCCCGATTCGTCGCCGAGTTCGATATAATCGCTTAAATTGTCCGATGCGTAACGAATTGCCGTCCAGTACGCAAGCTGCCGTTCCGGGTACACGATGTTGTCCGCACCGTTTCGTAAAAGAAATTTCCCCTGCACGTCGTTGCAAGCGCGCGAAACAACCTTTTTCGCCCCGAAATCCTTTAAAAGCGACGTGATTTCCAGCGAAGACTGAAAATCGTCGCCGATCGCCACGACGCAAAGATCGAAGCGCGGCACGTCGAGCGATTTTAAAAATTCCGCGCGCGTGCAATCGCCGATCCGCGCGTCCGTCACATACGGCAACGCGTCGTTCACGCGCTCTTCGTTTTCGTCTACGGCAAGCACTTCGTGATCCATTTCGCTCAATTTTTTCGCCACGTTCAGTCCGAACCTTCCAAGACCTATCAACAATACGTTTTTCATTTTTATTCTTCCTCTCTTTGCAGTGAAATCAGCCCACCGCGATCGCGCCGAGCGGCAAGCTTCCGTCGTCGCCCGATTTTCCGCCGAACGCCACCGCCGTAAAAAGCGTAAGTCCGCCCACGCGCCCGAAATACATCAGCGCAATCAAGATCATGTGCGAAGCCGCCGAAAGCCCCGCCGTAATTCCCGTCGTCAGCCCCACCGTGGCGATCGCCGAAGCCGTTTCGAACATACAATCGACAATCGGCAACTTTTCGATCGCCGAAATCGCAACGCTGCCGGTAAAAAATAAAGTCATATATAAAAATGCGATCGTTGCCGCGTCCTTTACGGTATCGTTCGAAATGCGCCTGCCGAAGCAACGCACTTCTTTGCGCTTTCTCACCGCCGCAATCGCCGCGCAAAAAAGCACCGCCAGCGTAGTGATTTTCATACCGCCCGCAGTAGAGCCGGACGAGCCGCCGATCAGCATCAGCGCAATCGTAACGAGCAGCGAAGCTTCGCTCATTTTCGAATAATCCACCGTATTAAACCCCGCCGTGCGCGGCGTTACCGCCTGAAAAACGGAAGCGAGCGCGCGTTCGCCGCCCGAAAGCTCGGCTTTCCATGCCGCCGAGGAAAATTCGATAAAATAAAAATACAAAGAAGGTACTGCCACAAGCAGCGCGCCGAAAAGCAGCACCGCTTTACTCTGCACGGAATATTTTTTCAGGCGGAATTTATTTCTGCCGATATCGCCCCACACCGAAAAACCGAGTCCGCCGCCTAAAATCAAGCCGCAAATCGTGAAATTCACGAGCGGCGAACCGACGAAGCTCGTCAGCGACGAAAATTGCCCCGTTTCCGCGCCCATCAGATCGAAACCAGCGTTACAAAACGCCGAAACAGAGTGGAAAAACGCATACCCGATCCCGCGCGCGCCGAAACGCAAGCAGAACGCGGGCATGAGCAGCAGCGCGCCGAACGTTTCAATGGCAAGCGAAAACAGCAAGATAAACCGCGCGCACCGCCACGCGCTCTTGCCGTCTTCCGCGGAAACCGATTCAAGCATGACGTTCTGCCCGGAAAGCCGCAATTTTTTTCCCGCGGCTACTGCAAACGTAACGGCAAGCGTCACCACGCCCACGCCGCCTACCTGAATCAACGTGATAATCGTCAACTTTCCGAAGAGCGAAAAATATGTAGCCGTATCGCGCACAATCAGCCCCGTAACGCACACGGCGGATGTGGAAGTAAACAATGCGTCGAGAAAAGGCAAGCTTTCGCGGCTTCTCGTTGCGATCGGCAGCGAAAGCAAAATTCCGCCGGATAAAATCACAGCCGCAAATCCCAGAATGATCGTCTGCGCCGAAGTCAGCCGCCTTTTTTTCAAATGTTCCATGGCATGTTCCATGCTATTATTATATCACGCGGCTAAAAAAAGTCAAGCAAACAAAAGCATGTTTGCCCGACTTTTTCCCAAGCTCCTTTTTCTCTACCCGATGTTACCCGGCACGCCGCCGAATGCCGCGCCTGCCGCCGCGCCGCGCTCCTCATCTTCCGCACGCCTGCTCTCGCCGCGGAACGCGTACAAATCGAATTCCGTTTCGATATCGAAATCTTCCGCGTTGTCGAAAGCGGCGAGCTTCGATACCGATACTTCGTACGCCGTCATCGTTTTCGTTTCCGTTTCGCTGAGCTTTTTTTGGTATTCGCGGCTTTGAATCCGCCCCGAAATCGCCACTTTATCCCCCACCGAAAGGTTTTTCACGAACCGCGCGTTGCGCCCCCACGCGATGCACGGAATATAATCGGACTTATTATACGCGCGGTTTACGGCGATCAGCACGTCGGCGATCTCGCGGTTGAAAGGCGTGGTGCGGTACACGGGCGGCTTGCAGATATACCCGCTTAAAAGGATGCCGTTCGGGTTTCGGCTCTCGTCGATTTCTTCGATTTCGCGCACGAACACCGTGAGCATCAGCCGCGATTTGCCGTTTTCCAGCTTATTATAGCTTCTGAATTGACCCGGAGCCTTTCTTTAAGTCATGCGCTTCGATCAGGCGTTCGCTCACCGTTACGGGCAGAATATCCGCCTGCCCCGAAAGCCGCATCACTTTCAGGAAAAATTCGTAGAACCCTTCGCCGTACACTTCGTGCGAGAACGTTTTATCCGATACGATTTCCCCCGTCACGTACACCTTGTTGTTTTTTTCCGCTGCGTAATTCATTGTTGTTTTCACCTCCGTTTTTCTTGGTTTTTTATATGTTTTTTATTTTAAAAACTGCGTTATTCCGCCCACTACCCCGCACGTTTTTGTGCGCGGGCATGTTCGCCGCCTTATGGCGATCGGGCGGTTTTTCCGTCGGGCGGTTTCGTCAGGCGGTTTCGTTTGCGGGCATCTGCCGCCCGTCGCTGCGCATCGAATAGTTTTCGCGGTAGATCAGCTCGCCGATCGGCACGAATTTATACCCTTTATTTTTCAGCGTAGACAAAATCACGGGCAGCGCGTCCGCCGTGTGCAGGCCGTTGTTGTGGCAAAGGATAATCGAGCCGCTTTTCACGCCGTTGATCACCCGCAGCGCGATTTCCTGACCGGAAAGGTTTTTCCAGTCCAGCGAATCCACGTCCCATTGAATGGTGTACAGACCCATTTCTTTCGCCGTTTCCACAAGCAAATCGTCGTAATCGCCGAACGGCGGGCGGAACAGATCTACCTTTTTGCCCGTGACGTTCTCGATCGCTTCGCGCGAAGTTTTCAATTCGCTTTCAATCTGCTCTTTCGTCAGCTCGCTCATTTTCGGGTGCGTGCGGCTGTGCGTGCCGATTTCATGCCCCGCCGCCGCGATTTTTTTCACGTATTCGGGGTACTTTTCCACCCAGAACTGCACCGCGAAAAACGTGCATTTCACGTCCTGTTCGTCCATGATTTTCAAAAGCTCGTCGGTGTGTTCCACGCCCCAGGCGCAGTCGAAAGAAATCGCGATCGTTTTGTCTTCGCGTTCCACCGAGTAGACGGGCAGCACCCGCTTTTTCGCAAACGCCGCATACGCCGCCGGCGCGAACGCGTTCGCCGCGAACACCGCCGCAATCAGCGCAAACGCCGCAAAAAACATAATCGCCGCTTTCTTCTTGCCTATGCAGAAAATCTTCATTCTTCCACCGCCGTTTGCCCCCGCCCGAAAGATTGCTTCTCTATTCTACCGCGTTTCGCCGCGAGAAATTTTCGCTTTTTCGGGGGAATTATAAAAAGCTTTGTCGAAAACGCCCTTTTTTCCGCGCGCCCGCCGCCCCGCTTTTGTATCTTCACGTTATTCTATTCTTTTCGCGCCGCCGTTATGCCGTTTTTTCGCCGCCGATACGCTTTTTTCGCCGCCAAATCGCCGCAAAAATTTTTGAACAACGTTATTTTCAACAATATTCAAAATTCGCTTATAAAACCGTTGACACCCGAAAAAAATTATGATAAAATAATACCGGATTTTATAAAAAGGAAGACAAGAAAATGGATGACGAAATTTTCGATTTAGGCGGCACGCCGCCCGCGGAAAGCGGCGAAAAAGGCGAAAGCGCAAGCGGCGCGCGGCAGGAAGAAATCGCGATGCGCGCGGAAAATTTAAGAAAAACGTTTAAACTTTCGGCGAAGCAGCGCAAAACGCAAAAAACGGCGGAGCGGACGAAAACGGCGGTGGACGGACTTTCGTTTACGGTGAAAAAAGGCGAAATTTACGGGCTTCTCGGGCCGAACGGCGCGGGCAAAACCACCACGCTTCGCATGCTTTCCACGCTGATCCGGCCGGACAGCGGCGACGCGTTCGTAAACGGTCACAGCGTAACGAAAGAAGCGGACAAGGTGCGCAACGAAATCGGGTTTTTAACGAGCGAATTAAAACCGGACGAATTTTTCACGCCATCGTATCTCTTCGATTTTTACGCGGAACTGCACGGCATGAGCGAAGCGCAGACCGCCGAACGGAAATCGCTTTTATTCTCGCGCTTCGGCGTGGATAAGTTTGCCGAAACGAAAATCGCCGATCTTTCCACGGGCATGAAGCAGAAAGTTTCCATCGCGATTTCTCTCGTACACGACCCCGACTTCATTATTTTCGACGAGCCGACCAACGGGCTGGACGTACTCACGGCGAAAACCGTAACCGACTTTCTGCTCGAACAGAAAGAACGCGGCAAAACGGTGCTGTTATCCACCCATATTTTTTCGCTTGTGGAAAAAATCTGCGACCGTGCGGGCGTGATTATCGACGGAAAAATGGCGCGCGAAGGCGAAGTGAAAGAGCTTACGAAAGAAAAATCGCTCGAAGACGTATTCTTCGATTTATACGCGGCGGTGAAGGGGGAAAGCAGATGAAAACCATACTCACCATAATGAAAAAGGAATTTGCGCGCATTTTCAAGGACAGGCGGCTTGTGCTGTCGCTGATACTGCCGGGCGTTCTGATTTATTGCATTTATTCGCTGCTCGGCAACGTGATCGGCGATATGCTTACGCCGGGCGCGGATCAGACGTACAAAATCGCCGTGATCGAGCTGCCCGCGGAAATCGAAGCAGATTTCGAAGCTATGCCTTCCCTTTCGTATGAAAAAATTGCGGCAAGCGAGCTTGAAAACGCGAAACAGCGCGTAACCGACGGCGAAATCGACGCCGTGGCGGATTTCTCGGCGTTTACGGCAACCGCCGCTTCGCCCGAAGCCGCCCCGAGCGTTGCGATTTACTATAATTCCACCGAAACGAACTCTTCCGCCGCGCAGTCGCTCGTTTACGCAATCGTTGCGGCGCGGCAGACCACGAATTTCACGATTGCCGCGCAGGACATCGCTTCGGATAAAGACGTTACTTCGATGATGCTTTCGATGATCGCGCCGATGCTGCTCGTAACGTTTATCTACGCGGGGTGCATGTCGCTCGTGCCGGAATCAATCGCGGGCGAAAAAGAACGCGGCTCGTTCGCCACCATGCTCGTAACGCCCGTGAAGCGCAGCCATATCGCGCTCGGCAAAATCATTTCGCTTTCGGCGGCTTCGCTCGTTTCGGCGGCGTGTTCGTTCGTGGGCATCGTGCTTTCGCTGCCGAAAATGTTTCAATCGGACGGCGCTGGCATGAGCTTTTCCGCCGCTTCCTACGGCTTTTCCGATTATCTTCTGCTGTTTCTCGTGATTATTTCCACCACGCTTGTGATCGTTGCCCTGATGTCGCTTTTATCCACCGTGGCGAAGAGCGTGAAAGAAGCCAATTCGTACGCCGGACCTTTGATGATTATCATTCTCGTGATGGCGATGGGCAATCTGTTTCTCGGCGATAAAATCGGCTCGTGGGCGTATTTCGTGCCGATTCTCAACTCGGTGAAAACGATGGGCGAGATTTTCTCTTCCACGGCGAAAACGTGGCAGGCGCTTGCGGTAACGCTTACCAATCTTGCGGCGGCGGGCGCGCTTTCGTTCGCGCTTGCAAAACTGTTCGACAGCGAGAAAATCATTTCCGGCTCGTAAAAAACCGCCACGAAAAACGCACCTTCAAAAAACGGGTTTGCATAAAAACGCAAGCTCGTTTTTTTGCGAATTTCCGCGGGCGCGGCATAAACTTTTTCAAGACTGTCAATCATATAATACAGCAAGGCAGCGCCGGGGCGAACGGCGCAACGCACGTCGGCGAAAAAAATCAAAAATTTCCCCGCAAATTTCGCGGCAAAGGTTTGACAATTCATTTTTTCGCTGCTATAATAGAAAGGCGGATCGGCAAAAACCGCCCCGCAAAAACAAAAATTTTTTAACAAGGAGGCAACTACCGTGGACGATCGAAGTAGAGGCGACGATAAACCCGGACTAACCGTTTTTTCGGCAACTGCCCCCTTTGTTTGTTGTTTATAACGAAACGATAAGCGGCTTTTTGCCGGCGCGGGTTCGTCCCGTTTTATCCGCCTTTCTTTCCCGCCTTAGCGCAAGAGAAAAAGAAAGATGGAAGAAAAAAATTTAAACGAGCTTCTCGAAAGAGAAGATTTTGAGGGCGCAGCCGAATGCGCTCTCCGGCTCGGCGCGGAAGAATTTGCAAAAGTGCTTGCCGTGCTGGATGAAAAGTATCTGCAACCCTTATGCCGCGCGCTCGATTCCGATTTCCTGGCGGAAACCTTAATCCTTTTAGACGCGCCCTTGCAAAGCAAAATCATTTCCACCCTGCGCGACGACGAGTTGCAGGAAGTGATGGACGGCGTTTCCGTAGACGACACCGTGGAAATGATCGGCGACATGCCCGAAAAAC
>CALARO010000322.1 GCA_937888935.1 uncultured Clostridia bacterium | reverse complement strand
CAGATGTATCGGGATACATTAAGGGCGAGTACGGCGAAAAGGGCGAAAATGCCACTTTTTCAGGCACGTTCAAGCTTGTTTCCATTCGGCTAAAGCAACTTGAAATCGAAAGCAAATTCGCCGTCTTTTTCCAGTCGGTATTGTTCTGCCAGCGCAGGGCCGCACGAATTAGAGCCTACGCCTTCGCTCGCGCCTAAAAATACGTAGATTTTCTTCGTATCTTTCAGCTCGAAATCGTGCGCCTTGTTTTTCAGCTCGTCTGCGGAATACGGAATCGCCGAGAAATCGCAAGGCTGCGCCGCGAAAATCTTCATCGCGGGCAGTAAAACGCGTTCCGTTTCCGCGTGGTTGCCGCTTTCCTGCGGCTTCACGTAGCGGTGATACCCGTCTTTCGCGTGGTATTCGTACTCGTCTTTCGCCGCCGAAAGTTTCGTGTCGCGGTACGTTTCCTGCGGACCGTACCCGAAATAACCGATCTTTTTGCCGGAATGTTTCACGGCGAAGCGAAGCCCCGTCACGGGCAGAGTGCGCTTCATGTCTTCGCCTTCTTTATAGCGCAGGCGCACCGTAAATCCGTCTTTCGTCGCCGCGTAAGAAATCGTGTAATCGAGTACGCTCTTTCTGTATTCGGGAATCATTTTGCCCTGCAACGAAAGCTCGCCGCCCTTGTATTCGCCGAAGTGGCGCACGCGGGGCAACGCGTCGTACACGCCGCGCGCGTTCCATTCGTTTTTCGCGTTGCGCTCGTTGTCGGTTGGCGCGCGGTATACCGAAACTTTCATCGGCTCGGCAAGGTATTCCTTCTCGCCGCGCTTCACCGAAAGCAGATTGCCCGTAGCGCGATCAATTATAAGCGCAATATCGCCGTTTTTCAATTCGTAGGCGGTTTCGCTTTCGGCAAATTCCTGCGTGGCAGCCGCGGAAACAGCCTTTTTATCGCTCTGTTGCAGCGCGATAAAGTCGGCGGAAGTCAATCCTTCGCCGTCGGTAAACACGGCTTTCAATCCCACGAATTTGCCCGCGTTTTCGCCCTGCAAATCGGGCAGAGCCAGCGCGAAACTCTTCTTTTCGCCTGCGGCAAGATCAATCGCGTGCGAGAAATATTCCACGCGCTTCCCGTCCGCCTTGATTTCGGCTTTCACCACGCCTTTCAACGCCTTGAAGAAGTAGCGGTTTTTCACCGTAAGTCTGCCGTTTTTATACGTAAATTCCGCCGGCTGATACGCGTGCTTCATCGAAAGCGTACCCGCCTTTTCCTTGCGCTCGGGCGATACGATGCCGTCGATACAGAAATTGCCGTCGTGGAATTTCTCGCCGAAATCGCCGCCGTAGTAGAATTTCCCGTCCTGTTTCACGCCGTGATCCGCCCATTCCCAGATGAAGCCGCCCATCAGCCGATCGGAAGAGCGGAAAACTTTCCAATAGTCTTCCAGATCGCCCGGGCCGTTTCCCATCGCGTGGCAGTATTCGCAGTACACCATCGGGCGCGTTTCGCGCTTGTCTTTCAGGTAATGATCTTTCATCCACGAAGGCGCGGGGTACATGCGCGATACAATGTCGAAAAAATCGGTATAATAGCTGTCTTCATGCTTTTCCGAAAATTTATGATGCTGCTCGTAATGCACGAAGCGGGTATCGTCTATCGCCTTTACGTTCAGCGCGGACTTCACGAAATTTTTGCCCATATACGATTCGTTGCCGAGCGACCACACAATCACGGACGGGCGGTTTTTATCGCGCCGAACCATCGTTTCCGCGCGCGAAACGATCGCGCTTTCGTACAGATCGGAATTTGCGATAAAATCGAAATCGGGAATAGACCAGCTGCCGTTCGCCGAGCTTGCGCCGTGGCTTTCCACGTCCGCTTCGTCGAATACGTAAATGCCGTACCTGTCGCACAGGCGGTAGAATTCGGGCATATTCGGATAGTGCGAAGTGCGGATAGCGTTCACGTGATATTTTTTCATGAGAATAATATCGTTTTCCGCGTCCGCAAGCGAAATCGCCGCGCCCTTTTCGGGGTGAAATTCGTGGCGGTTCACGCCGCAAAGCTTAATCGGCTTGTCGTTCAGGTAAAATACCTTGTTTTCGATTTTCAGCGAACGGAAGCCGACTTCTTCGTAAATCTTTTCTTCGCCGCTCTCGATCAGCACGGGGTACAAATCGGGAATTTCCGCGCTCCAAAGGCGCGGATTTTCAATGAAAAACGCCGCGGCTTCGCCGGGTTTCACAAGCTTTTTCTCGTTTTCAAAGGTAACGAAGCACTCGCCGCCCGCAAGATTTTCGAAAGAAAGCGACCACCCGTTTTCAAGCTTTTTCGTCTTGATGAAATAGTCTTCGATCGCGTTCTCGTCGCGGTACAATACGTACACGCTGCCGAAAATGCCCGTAAAACGCCACTTATCCTGATCTTCGAGATAGGAAGAAGCGTTCCATTTTAAAACGATCACGTCCAGCACGTTTTCGCCGTCTTTCGCGCGCGATAAATCGAACTCGGTAATGCGGTGCGATATCTGCGAATAGCCGAGCAGCTCGCCGTTTAAAAACGCGTAGAAAGCGGAATCCACGCCTTCGAACACAAGGCGGGGGATTCTGCCGCGCTTTTCGATTTTCACGCTGCGGCGATAGTGAAACGCGGGAATATCTTTATCAATGTACGGCGGATCGAACGGGAAAGGATAGCGGATATTCGTGTACTGCAAATAATCGTAGCCTTTCATCTGCACGCACGAAGGCAC
>CALARO010000321.1 GCA_937888935.1 uncultured Clostridia bacterium | reverse complement strand
GGGTACTACGAATATTTCGTGGACGTACGCCGTTGCCGCTTGGGCGGCGTTGCGCCGCTGCCGCTGCGCGGAAAAACGGTGAAAGGGTACGAGCTTTTAAAAAGCGAAGATTCATCCGACGACGCCGCGCCCGCGCCCATTCACGAGCGGGGAAAGCTCGGCCTGGAAGGCAAGCTGCCGCGCAACAAGCAATGGGAACGCCGGCTTCTCGATTTGACGAACAAGAACGCGCTTCTGAATTTCACGGGCAAGAACGCGCTGCACCTTTGCTGCGCCGATCCGGACGAATTGTACGCGGCGTTTGCGGAAAAAAAGAGCCTGAGATTGAAAGGCGGGGCGATCGAGAGCGAAAAATTCGGCGGCGACGTCAGCGATTCGCAAAAAGAGTTGTTCGCGCTGGAAAACCGGCGCGGGATTCTGCGCGTGCAGACGGACGAAAAACTGCTTTTCGAAAGCGCGGGGCGGCTGTTTCGGCGAAACCGCGAAGCGGGCGAAGAAACGGGCGTGAAGATACTCTATCTCGCCGTGGGATTTTTGCGGTACGTGGGCAAGGAAGATAATCAGGTGCGGTACGCGCCGCTCGTGTTATGCCCCGCCGAAATCCGCCGCGCGAAGGGCAACGAAGAGTATTCGCTCGAATATTCCGAAGAAGAATATTTCGTGAATACCACGCTGCTCGAATATCTGAAACAGGCGTTCAATATCGACGTGCGCGCTTTGGGCGGCGACGTTACGCGGCACAAAATTTCGGAACTCATCAATATCATTCTCGCGGAAACGGCGGGCATGAAAGGCTGGGGCGTTACGAAAGACGCCTACGTGGCGGCGTTTTCGTTTCAGCGGTATTTAATGTGGCACGATATCCGCGCCCGCATCGACGAATTTGAGAAAAACGAGCTTGTTTCCGCGCTGATTTCGCACCGCGCAAACCGCGTTCCGCACCCCGAAGCCAAAGAAGAAGACGAAGCCGACCCCGCCGATACGCTGATTCCGCTCCCCGCGGACAGTTCGCAGTTTTCGGCGATCGCGCTTTCGCGCACGGGCGAAAGTTTCGTGCTGCACGGGCCGCCCGGAACGGGCAAAAGTCAGACGATCACGAACATGATCGCCAACGCGCTCGAAGATAATAAGCGGGTGCTTTTCGTGGCGGAAAAACGCGCCGCGCTGGACGTGGTGAAAAAGCGTTTAGACGAGATCGGACTCGGCGATTTCTGCCTGGAATTGCATTCGAACAAGACGGACAAAGCGGATATTCTGCACCGCATCGAAAGCACGATGGGCTTAAAAAACGCGGAAGAAGCGAAAGATTTAACGCCCAAAGCGGCGGAAATTTCCGCGCTGCGCGAAGAATTGAAAGCACCGATGCGCGCGCTGCATAAAAAGCGGCGACTCGGCGTTTCTATTTACGAAGCGATTCTGCTTTACGAGAAAAATAAAGACGCGCCCGACGTACTCAATATCGAAAACGCGTTTTACGATACGCT
>CALARO010000320.1 GCA_937888935.1 uncultured Clostridia bacterium | reverse complement strand
TCGTTCAGCAATTCAACGCGATTGCATACGAAAACGCGCGTCGGCGTGTCGAAGCTGGTATATGCTAACTCGCAATCGCTCATTGTCAAGCCGTGTTGCCCCTTGTCCCATACAAGCCAGCCTTTATGCCCTTGTTCAAGATACGGGACGAAGTAATTTCCGCCCCATATCACTTGCGCTTTTGAAACGCGTTCCAATTCGCGGAAGTATTCGGGCGGGGGAATAGCCTTGTCCCAGCTTTTCCGGATATGCTCTTTCCGGTTATGCTTCGGATTGCCGCAAACGCGCTTCTTCTGTCCGTCTATGCCGATACCGTAAGGCGGATCAACGATCGCAAGATCGAAGAAGCCGTCGGGAAACTCTTTCATTCCCTGCATACAGTCCATGTTATACAGCTTGTTCAATTCAAGCATACGTTGTTCACCTTCTTTCTTTTTCTCCCCCCTCCGCCCCCCGCTGGGGGGAACGGGCTTAAAGGAATAAATCTATCGGCGATCCGGCAGGCTTTCTCGATCCGTGTTCCGAACCGATCCTTCACGATTGATTTTATATCCCCGCCGCCTTCCCGCTTGTATCACTCCCGCGCTTTCATTATCAAGGGCAAGCGGCTTCGCCGTGCTTCGCACCCTTGACAATGCGCGCGTTCGTGATCTCTGAAAAGCGGGCGACGGGGAATAAATAAAATCAATCTTCCGGAAGGAAAAGCGCTGGTCGTAAAACTTTACACATTTACAAGGCTTTTTAATGCGCCCCTTCGGGCGTTCCCGCTATTCGCGTTTCTTCCGGCGTTTCGGTTTCTCCGGTTCGCGTACATATTTATAATATATGTAGCCCCACTTCGTCGCGCGGGCTTCCACCAGCTTGTAACCCTTCGGCGCGATCGGCGCTTTCTTTTCCGTATACGTCCGAAGTGCAAGCGTCGGCGTTTCCTTCTCCGGCTGGCGAAGATTGCGCGTCGCCTTCCAACGGTGTCCGCCCTGTTCCGGTGTCCAATGGTTGAAGAGGTAATCCGCAAGCCCCGTGTAATCCTGCCCGTAGTCAACGCCGTTATAATAATTGTGTTCGCGCAAGTGTCGAATGTGAATTACTGATCCGTCGTTCCACTTGCCGCTGATCGTTTCTTCCGGTATGCCGTCCGAAATCATGTGAAAATGAATTCGGTTCGTAGACTTGCCGCGCCCCATGTAAATAATGATCTTCGCGTCGGGGCAAGCCCTTTGAAGCCGCCGGAAGTAATTGTCGCGTATTCTGCGCGCTTCGCTGAATGTATGAACTTCGCTGTCGTCGTCGAACGTCAGCGTACTATATAAGGAAAGCGGCGAAAAGTTTTCATTAACCAGCCGCTGGTGTTTCCGCTTTGATATGCCGATCCGGTGTTGCGCGCGTTCTTCGTCGTCCTTGAAGCGCGGTCGCGGTTCAGCTTTCTTTATGTTCGCTCGATCGGATACGGTGTAAACCTCTTGTTCACATACAACGCCCGAAAAAATACGTCTTTTAACCCTCTGCATAATCCCGCCGCCCTTCCTTGACAAAAGCGCCGTAAAATGCTATAATTTCAATATTGAATAGCTCCTTC
>CALARO010000319.1 GCA_937888935.1 uncultured Clostridia bacterium | reverse complement strand
CGCAAAGACGTGGAAGGCATGATCCGCGATCTTGCGGAATGTTCGTACCGTCTGGTGAAAGCCGAAAAAGAAGAAGAAGTGAAAGCGAAAGCCACTTCGGCGGCGGAAAAGCGCGTTCTGAAAATCATTGTGGAAGCGAAGAAAAACGAGCGCGGCGATACGGCGAAAGAAGTGTTCGAAGGCAGACTTTTAAGCGAGCTGCGCGCGGGCAAGCTCAATTCGTTCGTAATCGAAATGGACGTGACGGACATGCCCCAGCCGATGGAACTCGTGCCGGGCGGCGCGTCGATTTCGATCGGCTCGATTTTCGGCGATATGTTCCGCGGCAAGAAGAAAAAACGCCGCCTTACCGTGGGCGAAGCGATGGAAATCGCGCTTGCCGAAGAGGCGGATAAGCTTGTGGACGAAGACGCCGTGAAGGCGGAAGCTCTCTACCGCGCCGAAAACGACGGCATCGTGTTCATCGACGAAATAGATAAAATCGCGGGCAAGGGCGAGCGCGGCGCAGACGTTTCGCGCGAAGGCGTGCAGCGCGATATTCTGCCCATTGTGGAAGGCAGCACGGTGGTTACGAAATACGGCCCGGTAAAGACGGATTTCGTGCTGTTTATCGCGGCGGGCGCGTTTCACGTGTCCTCTATCGAAGATCTGATCCCCGAATTGCAGGGGCGTTTCCCCGTTTCGGTTGAGCTGCAATCTTTAACGAAAGAAGATTTCGTGCGTATTCTCACGGAAACGCAGAATTCGCTCACGTCGCAGTACGCGGCGTTGCTTTCGGTGGATAAAATCGCGCTGAAATTCGAGCCGGACGCGATCGAGCGGATTGCGGAAATCTCGGTGGATTTAAACGCCACGAGCGAAGACATCGGCGCGCGGCGGCTGCACACGGTGATGGAATATCTTCTGGAAGACGTTTCTTTCAACGCGGGCGGAATCGACGTTCCCGAGCCGCTGCCCGTAGTGATTACGGGCGCGTATGTAGACGAGCATTTATCGAAGCTCACAGGCAACCGCGATCTGAAAAAATACGTACTGTAACGGAGAAAAACTATGATTAACATTCCCAAAGGCACGAAAGACGTGCTGCCCGAAGATTCTTACAAGTGGCGTTACGTGGAAAACACGGCGCGGGAAATCGCGCGGCTGTACTGCTTAAAAGAGCTGCGCACCCCCACCTTCGAGCATACCGAGCTTTTCAACCGCGGCGTGGGCGACACCACCGACGTGGTTACGAAAGAAATGTACACCTTTCTCGATAAGGGCAATCGCTCGATTACGCTGAAACCGGAAGGCACGGCGAGCGCGGTGCGTTCTTTCATCGAAAACGGTATGGCAAGCGGCGTACTGCCCGCAAAAATGTACTATATCACGCCAGCGTTCCGCTACGAACGCCCGCAGGCGGGGCGGCTGCGCGAATTTCATCAGTTCGGCGTGGAAATTTTCGGCGCGAAAGGCGCGGATACCGACGCGGAAACCATTCTGCTCGCCGATACCTTTTTGAAAAAGCTCGGCTTGAAAACCAAGCTGCATATCAATTCGATCGGGTGTCCCGCGTGCCGCGCCGCGTACAACAAGGCGTTGCGCGCGTATTTCGAGCCGCACCTTGACAAGCTTTGCTACGACTGCAAAACGCGTTTCGAGAAAAATCCGCTGCGGCTGCTCGACTGCAAGGAAGAAGCGTGCCGCGAAGTGAATAAAAACGCGCCGTCGATTCTCGATTATCTGTGCGACGATTGCAAAGCGCATTTTGCCGATCTGAAAGAGCGTCTGACGGAAGCGGGCGTGGAATACACGGTAGATCCGCGCATCGTGCGGGGGCTGGATTACTACACGCGCACGGTGTTTGAATTCGTGGCGGACGGCATCGGCGCGCAAGGCACGGTGTGCGCGGGCGGCAGATACGACGGCCTGATCCGTTCGCTCGGCGGCAGCGACGTGCCTGCGGTGGGATTTGCCGCGGGGATCGAGCGGCTGCTCATCGTGATGGAACAATCGGGCACGGAAATTCCCTGCAACGA
>CALARO010000318.1 GCA_937888935.1 uncultured Clostridia bacterium | reverse complement strand
AAGAACGGCTCGGAAAGCGCGTACGTCTGCTTCGCCACCGTGATCTTATGCTCTTGCATAACTTCGAGCATGGCTGCCTGCGTTTTGGGCGTGGCACGGTTGATTTCGTCCGCGAGAACGAGATTTGCGAAAATAGGGCCGCGACGGAATACCGACTGCAACCTGCCGTTTTCGTCTTTCTCGATCACGTTCGTACCCGTAACGTCGGAAGGCATAAGATCGGGCGTGAACTGAATACGCGAGAAGGGCAAGCCGAGCGTTTTGCCGAGCGAACGCACCAAACGCGTTTTGCCTACGCCGGGTACGCCTTCGAGCAGCACATTGCCGCCCGCGATAATCGCGATGATCACGTTGTCGATGATCTCTTCCTGCCCCACGACGTCTTTATGCAATTCATCTTTGATCTTTGCAATGGCTTCGCTAAATTTCTTTACTTTTTCTTCGTTTTCCATAGTTCGTTTAAACTCCGTTTTGGTTTTTAGTGTTTTTTATTTTTCGCGGCGTTTTTCACCGCCGTTTTGTTTGATTTTCAATGACTTTTAGTTGCTTTGCGAGTCGTCTTTTTTTTCCTGCGTGATTTCGTGAAAATAGTTTTCAAGGTACTCTTTCAATTCGGGATCTTCCAGACTGTCGATATAATCTTTGACTTTCTTTTCGTAGCCCAATTCGCCTTTTGCCCACAAATCAATAAATCTCAGGTACTCTTCGTTTACGGGATCGAACACCTTTTCTTCGTTTCCCACATTTTCGTTGTCGCCCGCGCCGCCGGTATTGCCTTTGTTATCGTCGTCCGAGCCGTCGTCGTCCGAGCCGTCGGTGAGATTCAATCCCGCGAAATCGTCGAAATGCACTTTAAAAATTTCGGCGAGACGGTTTCTGACATACGCGTCCATTGCGTTGTTGTAGCATTGCGTTGCAAGCGGATCTTGCGCCGCGGATACGAAACTTTCGCAGGCTTCCTGCACGTACTGCCTGAGATTGGATAAACTTTCGCCTTTATAGCCCTCTTCCACGCCGCCGAGATTGCTTGAAAATTCGCTGAGCGCAAGGTACAACGTATCGTTTTGCATTTTCTCGTAAAGCGTTTCGTCGTCCATACTCAAATTCAGCGCGCCGCGGAAATCCGCCACCACGCCGGCAAGCTTATCGTTCGCCGCGCAATCGTTCACACTCGTTTCAAACGCCTTAACGAATACGCCGAGCGCAGCGCCGATATTTTCTTCGCTCTTTTCCGCTATTTCGCTAACGCTTTGTATCGACGTGATCTTGCTTCTGTCGCCGTGCGCTTCCGCCGCCTTGATGATCGCGCTTTTAAACGAGTTAAGTTTCTCGCGCACTTCCGCTTCGTGCATTGCCGTGGCAATATCGCGGTAGGTATTCGCAGCAATCACCGCTTCATCCGTCGTCTTCACGGTTTCCGTCACCTTACGGCGCATCGAAGAACCGCTGTTTTCCGATTTCAGCTCTTCGAGCAGCGTGCCGAGCGCTTCGGATACGGGCGTTTTCACTTTTTCTTCCAATTCCGAGCCGTTGACTTCCGCCACGAGCTGCGACAGCGCCACGCTCTGCCACGGATCGATTTCGAAACCGTCCGCCGGGATCGTGGGGGTGTATCTCGAAGGGAATATCACGCCCGTTACAAACACGGCGCACCCGACTACGGACACGGCGATATACTG
>CALARO010000317.1 GCA_937888935.1 uncultured Clostridia bacterium | reverse complement strand
AAGGTGGTCAACCGCCGGAATTTTTTACAGCACCGTTAGAATATACGGTTGAAACGCCGACGTTCGAATTATATATTCCAAAAAAGCGCGGCTGTATATTTTGCGGCTGGTATACGGATGAAGCTTATACGCATAAAATCGAGCGGATCGAGCGCGGCAGCACGGGCAATATAACGGTTTTTGCAAAGTGGGAAAAGACGGCTTAAACGCGAAAAATCACAGCGGTAAAATATAATAAGGAAGAAAAGGCAATGAAAATCGAAAAATTGATTCCCGAATGTAAAGATAATTTATGGGGCGGCACAAAGCTCGTAGAAAAGTATGGAAAGCAGACGGACAAACGCCCGTGCGCGGAAAGTTGGGAAATTTCGTTTCACCCGAACGGGAAAACGCGGCTCGAAAACGGTAAAACGCTTGAAGAAGCGGCAACTCCCGCCGAGCTTGGCTCGAACGTTGCGGCGTTTGAACGCTTTCCGATGCTGGTGAAGTTTATCGACGCCGCGCAGGATCTTTCGGTGCAGGTACACCCCACCGACGAATTCGCGCTGCGCGATTATCATAGCTACGGCAAAACGGAAATGTGGTATATCGCGGAAGCGGAAGACGGGGCGGGAATTTATCTCGGGTTTAATAAAGACGTAACGAAAGCCGAGTGCGAAAAGGCGATTGCCGAAAATACGCTTGTCGAAAAACTGCGTTTTTATCCCGTGAAAAAGGGCGAGCATTATTTCGTGCCGGCGGGTACGGTGCATGCGATCTGCGCGGGGTGTCTGGTGTATGAAATTCAGCAGAATTGCGATCTGACTTATCGCATTTACGATTACGGCAGGCGCGATAAAAACGGAAATCTGCGCGAATTGCATATTGAAAAAGCCCTTGAAACGGCGTGTTTGCAGGCAAAAGAAAAAATTGCGTTTTCGGCGAATTGCCCCGAAGGCGAGCGCATCGGCGTGAGCAGGTATTTTACGCTTACCCGATTGAATTTATGCGATTTAAACGGCGATCGCGGCGAAAAACGTTTGAAAACAGATCCCGCGAGCTTCCGCGCCGTAACCTGCGTGAGCGGCGAAGGGGCGATCGACGGCAGAAAAATGGGGCGCGGCGATACGTTTTTTGTTCCGGCAACCTACGGCGACTTTACCGTTTCTGGCGCGGCGGAAATTCTGATTGCGGAAGTTCGGAAGTATCACGTGGACATTTCGCGCGCGGAACTCGGCTACGCGCTTTCTTTGGCAGACGATCTCGGCGATACTTTGTGGCGCGGCGAATTTGCGTGCGGCGCGGACGCGGCAAATCTTTTTGGCGACGGCAAAGAAATTTTGCGGAACGAATTTGAAAAGATGTTTGCGAATACGGGCATTACCGCGCGCGATATAACGTATGTATCGGTGCGTATCGGGGGCGGCGAAAGCCATCAAATCGAAGAAATTTTCGAAGAATTGCGTTAAAACGGGCGGAAAAAAGGCGTTTGTTTGAAAATTTCGGCAAAAAAAATCAGAAAAATTCGAAAAATACCGCGTAAACGGTTGACAGATCGAAAAAAACGATTTATAATACAAGCATAAAAATCATAATAGAGGCGCGTCCGATATGATAAACGTCGGTGCGGAGGGCTTTTTTGAAAGAAATAGCCACGCCGACGCTGGAAAGGATAGGACGCCGAAGAGAGAAATTTTGATCCGAAAAATTTCTTATCTGGGCGCAAGGGAAATACTTTTGCGACTGTCTTGAAATTGTTTGACGACAATTTTGAGTTGAGCTATTGAATATCAGAAATTTGCCGCGAAAGAAAGCGAGAAAAGTCACGATATTTGATGGTATCGTGATTTACAAAACGCAAAAAATATTTTCGAAGGAGAAAATCAAAAATGAAAAAGACGAAAAAATTTGTAACATCGCTTCTTGCTGCGGCTACCGTTGCGGTTTCCGCGTTCTCGCTTGCTTCCTGCGGCGGCGTTGCCGGTGCGAAAGATCTTGAAAAAGTGCAGGAAAAAGGCACGATCGTGGTGGGCATGGAATGTGCTTACGCGCCGTACAACTGGGCGCAGACCACGTCAAACGAATACACCGTAGAAATTCAGAACAATATGTATGCCGACGGCTACGACGTGCAGGTAGCGAAAAAAATTGCGGAACATTTGGGCGTAACGCTTGTGATTCAGCCGCTGGAATGGGACGGACTGATCCCCGCGCTGAACGCAAACAGCATTGATCTCGTGATTGCGGGCATGAGTCCCACGGCGGAAAGGAAAGAAGCGATCGATTTCTCGGATACGTATTACGACAGCAATCTCGTGATGGTGATCCGCACCGACGGCGATTATATAAACGCTACGAAGATTTCCGATTTTTCGGGCGCGAAAATCACGGGGCAGCTGAATACTTTCCATTATTCCGTGATCGATCAGATCGAGGGCGTGCAGAAACAAACCGCGCTGCCCGACTTCGCCGCGCTCACATCCGCATTGAAAAAAGGCACGATCGACGGCTACGTGTGCGAAAAGCCGGGCGCGATTTCCGCGGTTACGGCGTATTCCGAATTTAAGTATATCGAATTCGCGGAAGGCAACGGCTTCACCTGCAATCCCGAAGACGCCTCGATTTCCGTAGGCCTGCGCAAAGGCAGCACGCTCACAGACAAGGTGAACGAGGCTCTGGCGAAAATTTCGAAAGCGGAAAGAGAAAAAATGATGGAAGACGCGATTGCTCGTCAGCCCGTTTCCGCGGAATAATCTG
>CALARO010000316.1 GCA_937888935.1 uncultured Clostridia bacterium | reverse complement strand
TCGCACCCACTCTTCTGGACGTGATGGGCTTGAAGCAACCCGCGAAAATGACGGGAAAATCGCTTTTAATCCGCTAAAACGCAAAAAATCTTGCGAAAATCGCCGAAAACGCGATAAAAAAGGTTGCGAAAAATCCGATTGTATGCTATAATCTTACGTGCTATCGGATTTTTCCGACGTGCCGCAGAGCAAAAAGCGCACCGCAAAATCGCCGCGGATACGACAAAAAACAGTTTATTTAAGGAAGAAATCAGCTATGTCAAATTTAATTACTGCATTGCTTGACGCCCCTACAAGTAGTAATGCGTTATACTATACGTATCTCACAGTCAGCTTCATTTTAATCGCGCTTATGGGCATTGCCGCCATCGTAGCGATTATTCTGGTATTGCTTCAACCCGCAAACTCCACGGGGATCGACGCGCTCGGCGGCTCGGGCGAAACGTTCTTCGGCAAAAACAAGGGCAAGTCCATCGAATCGAGAATGAAAAAATGGACGTGGATCTGTCTTTTGATTCTCGCCGTATTTTCCATCGCGTTCTTCGTGGTGCAGCGGCTTCCTTGGTAATCGGGGCGGCAAAACGGCGTTTCAAAGGTTGTAAGCAAGAAATTTTTACGGCGGCTTATCTTTTTAAGCCGCCTTTTGTTTTGGCAGCCGCGCCCGAGTTGTGCCCCGCGCACACGCCTTGCGCACTTATGCTTATCGCGCCCCGCGCCACACACATTAAAAAAGATTTTACAGGTGATTTTATGGAAAGACTGACTATCGAAGATCGCATCAAACGCTTTTTATCCTCGGCGGAAACCGCCACGGCGGAAACTTTGCGCCGCCACGCGAATATTCCCCCGCAGCATCGGAAAACGTTTCTCTCGCTGCTTTCCCGCCTTGCGGCAAACGGCGAACTCGATTTTAAAAACGGCTTGTATTCCCTTGCTCGTCCCGCGCTGTACGAAGGCGTTCTCACAGGCAACGAAAAAGGCTTCGCGTTCTTCACGCCCGACCCCGCGGACAAAAACAATGCCGCCCCCGAACCCGCCGCCGAAAAGCCGCGCGATATTTTCATTCCTGCCAAGTACCTGCACGGCGCGATGCATAAAGACAGGGTGCTTGTAAAAATCGTCAAGCGCGGCGAAAACGAGAGCGCAACGGGCGAAGTGGAAAAAATTCTCGAACGCGGCTATACGGAAATCGTCGGCACGTTTTACAAAGATCGGCGCGCGGGCAGGCTTCTGCCGGACGAGCGCAAGTATTTTTCCGAAATTTATATCCCCTATTCGCAATGCCGGCACGTAAAGAGCGGGGTGAAAGCGGTGGCGAAAATCACGGCGTATAAATACGGCGCGTGTCCGCAGGGCGAAATCATCGAAATTCTCGGCGACGAAGACGATTTTTTTGCCGAAGAAACCGCAATTATCCGCTCGTTCGGCTTGCGCGAAGAATTTCCCGAACCCGCGCTTTCCGCCGCCGAAGAAGTTGCCGCCGAAAACATCGGAACGCTGCCGTTAAAAACGGAAAATATCCCCCGCCGCAACCTTTTAAACGAATTTTTCGTAACGATCGACGGCGCGGACACGCGCGACATCGACGACGGCGTCAGCGTGCAAAAACAGGGCGAAAACTACGTTCTTTCCGTGCATATCGCCGACGTTTCGCACTACGTTCTTCCGGGCGGCGAACTCGATAAAGAAGCGTTCAAACGCGGCACAAGCGTGTATTTTCCCGATCGCGTGCTGCCCATGCTTCCCAAAACGATTTCCAACGGCTGCTGCTCGTTAAACGAAGGCGAAGCGCGGCTCGCGTTCACGTGTAAAATGCTCATCGCGGGCGCGCCGTCGCAAGGCGAAACAGGCAACCCCGCGCAAAGCGAAAACGGCGAACAAGCCGCCCCCGAAGCGGGCGAAGTGCTTGAAAGCGAAATTTTCCCTTCGCTCGTGCGTTCCACGTACCGATTAACTTACGACGAAGTCGATATCATGTTATCGGGCGGCGAAGCCGCGGAAAAGCTGTTTGAAAAATACCAGCTCATGCGCGATTGCCTTTCCCCCATGCGCGAGCTTACCGAAATTTTAGCGGCGCGGCGCGTCAAAAAAGGCGAAGTCAATCTCGATCTGAAAGAAAAGCACATCTACTACGATAAAGAGCGCGATACGATCGAAATTCCCGAAATCGAGCCGTCGTTTTCGCGCGGCTTAATCGAGCAGTTTATGGTAACGGCAAACGAAACGGTGGCGCGGTTTTTAAGCGAGCGCGGCGCGCCGTGCCTGTACCGCGTCCACGAACCGCCCGTTCCCGAAAAAGCGGCGAATTTAAAGGCGTTCGCAAGGCTTCTCGGCTTCGCGCCAAAGTGGAACGACGAAGACGTTTCCCCCGCCGACTACGCCGCCCTTTTAAACGAAGCGCGCGGCAGCGCGAAAGAGCAGGTGCTTGCGAAAGTCACCCTGCGTTCCATGCAGAAAGCGCGGTATTGCGAAAAAAATTTAAAGCATTTCGCGCTCGTGTCCGACTGCTATTGCCATTTCACGTCGCCGATCCGCCGCTACCCCGATCTGTTCGTCCACCGCGCCCTGAAAGCGGTACTCGCGGGCGAAAACGGCAAAGCGCAAATCGAAAATCTGAAAGAATTTGCCGCAAAAACCGCCAAAAAAACGAGCGATACCGAGCGCAATGCCGACGACGCCGAACGCGCGGTAGACGATCTGTACGCCGCCGTGTACATGTCCGATTATATGGGGCAGGCGTTCAACGGCGTGATTTCGGGCGTAACGGAACGCGGCTTTTTCGCGGAACTGAAAAACGGCATCGAAGGCTTCGTGCCGCTCGATTCGCTCGTCGGGTACTACGTATTTCTGCCCGACACGTTCGAATTGAAAGGCAGCCGAAGAAGCTTCGCGCTCGGCGAAAATGTGCGCGTAAAAGTAACGGACGTGAATTTCTACACGCGGCGGATCACGTTCGGCGTAACAGAGCCGTAAACGGCAGCGTAAGAAGCAGCGAAAAAGGAGAATAAAAAAATGAAAATCATCGCGGTAAATAAAACGGCGGGATTCGAATATTTCATCGAAGATAAATACGAAGCGGGCATCGTGCTTGAAGGCAACGAGATCAAATCGGTGCGCGGCGGCGCGGTGAATATGAACGACAGCTTTTGTCAGATAGAAAACGGCGGCAAAGCGGTGGTAAAGAACATGCACATCGCGCTGTACGATAAGTCGGACGCGTTTTCCACGAAGAACACGCGGCGCGACCGCACGCTTTTAATGCACAAGAGCGAGCTTGCGAAGATCGCGGGGAAGATCAACCGGCAGGGGTACACGCTTGTGCCGCTGAAAATGTATTTCAAAGATTCGCTCGTAAAAATGGAAGTGGCACTTTGCAAAGGCAAGCACACGTACGATAAGAAGAAAACGCTTGCCGATCGCGACGTAAAGCGCGAAACCGACCGCGCCGCCAAGCAAGCGTTTGTATAAATCAGCCATATTCTAAGGCTTCCCCTTTTCGCTTTTTCTCTTAGGGGCAGGCATCGCCTGTTTCGCAACGGACTGTTACAAAGCGTTTAAAATTTTAATTACCGCCTTTGATATAGCCTTCCCCCCGGGGGCTTTTTTTCGCCGAGTTGCCGCCCAAAGGCAATCTCGGCGGCTTGGTGTCTGCGATAGCAGATGAATGCGGGGCGCAACCGGTTTTTCTTATACAAATATTTAAACGCCTCGTTTTTTTGTTTTCCCCTTTCATCCGCTTGACTTTCCCCGATTTTCGTGCTATACTGTCTATAATAAATAACG
>CALARO010000315.1 GCA_937888935.1 uncultured Clostridia bacterium | reverse complement strand
CGCCGCAAAACCGTCCACGCTGTGCGCCACGTAATTCAAGTGGTCGCCCACACGTTCGAGATTGGATACGAGATTGATAAACACGGGGTTGTTTTCCGCGTTGCACTCGCCGCGCTGCATTCTGTCGATATGGTCGGCAATCAGGCTGCGGCGCATATTGTCCACGCGGTCTTCCGTTTCGTCCGATTCGTGCATAATATCGTACTCTTTCATCAGCACGATGCGCTTCACCAGCGAATACTGTTCCTGCAAAAGCGCGTACATTTCGGTAAGTTTCGTGCCTACCACGGGCGAAAACGTCAGGTTTTCCGTAATCGTCTTTCGCGTGTACTTCGTAAGATTATCCGCAAGTTCCGAAATTCTCACGATATCCCCCACATTGTTGTGCAGCGCGCTGATTTTCTTCTCGTCGTCAAGCGAAAGCCCCGTAGCGGAAACTTTCACCAGATAATCGCTGATCGACTTGCTTAAATCGGCAATCTGTTCGTTATTCGCAGCCACCTTTTCCACCGTGGAAATATCGCGGCGGATAAACCCGTTGAACGCCGTGGCAAGCGAAGCCATCGCCATATCCGCCATACGGAACGTTTCCTTTTTCAGCTGCGAAATGGCAAGCGCGGGAGAATTTAAGAAACGCTTATCCATATACACGAATTTCGCGCCGCTCTCTTCTTCTTTCTTTTCTTCCGCTTTCGCTTCCGGCACGATCAGCATCGCCAGCTTCACAAGTCCTCCTGTAAACGGCAGGAACAAACACGTACACACCACGTTGAAAAACGTGTGGAACATAGCGATCTGCGTTTCCGGCGAAGAAAACCACCGCTCGAACGTCTTTTCCTGAAACTGCGGAAAAATCAGCAGCAAAATCATAAAAATCACCGCGCCGAGTATGTTGAACAAAAGGTGAATGATACTCGCCCGCCGCGCGTTGATCGTAGTGCCGATCGAAGAAATCAACGCCGTTACGCAGCTCCCGATATTGCTGCCGAGAATCACGAACAACACCGCGTTTCCGCCTCCGCCCACAATCAAACCCTGCATCGCCATCGCGATAATAATCGTCGTCACCGCGCTCGAAGACTGTATCAGCGCGGTAAACCCTATGCCGATCAGAAGCAATAAAAACGGGTTATTCGCCTTTGAAAGCACGCTTTTTAAAGCGGCGTGAATTTTTTCACCCTTCATCGCCCCGCTCATCACGTCCAGCCCCACAAACAGGATGCGGAGCCCCGCCAGCGCAATGCCCGCAAGCCGCACCTTGTCTTTCTTCGCAAACATATTCATCGCCATGCCGATGAACGCAAGCGCCATAAAAAACACGTTGAGATTAAACGCCTGCAACGCCACGATCTGCGCCGTGATCGTCGTACCGATGTTCGCGCCCATAATAATGGTGGCGGCTTGCTTTAAAGACATTATGCCCGTATTCACAAACCCGATCACCATCACCGTAGTGATTGCCGAGCTTTGCACCACCGCCGTGGCAGCCGCGCCTAAGCCTACCCCCACGAGTTTTTTATCGGACGTTTTGTTGAACAGCCTTTTCAAGCCGTTGCCCGCCAGTTTTTCCATGTTATCGGAAAGCAGTTTGAAGCCGAGCAGAAACACGCCGCAACCCGCAAGTATGGTGATAACCGAATAAACGTAATCCATAAATTTTTCTGATTTTCCTTTGTGCGAACCCTTCCGCACGCGCTTTCGTAACCTTTACCTTTGCCTTGATCCTGTTGCCTGTATCCTTTTCCCCTGCCGGGCGTATCGGCGCGTTTTTTCCGCCGTAACGCGGTTTTTCCCGCCGCCCTTCCGCCCCGTCCGTTCATCCGCTTATCGCGAAACGGCTCGGCGTTTGCCCACTTCCCCGCATTTTAATTATATCATACTCGCGCCGCGCAGCCAAGACACAATCAAAAATTTTCAAAAAACTTTTCGTAAATTATATTTTTTTTCATTTTTTGTTATTTTTGTATAAAGAATGTATTTCGAATGTGAAAAAAAATGTTATCCGCCACAAAAAATTCAAAAAAATTCGTCGGTTTGCCGCGCTTTCCTTTACAACGGCGAAAAAGTGTGATACAATAGAAATACATTCATGATTCAGTCGGCGCAAAATTTCGCGGCTTTTAAACGCGGCGCGCCGAATCGGAGGAAAATATGTATTACGAAATCGAAAACGCCGAAATGAAAGCGGGCGTGGAAACAGCGGGTGCGCAGCTGAAAACGATCCGCTCGAAAAAAACGGACACCGAATATTTATGGCAAGGCGACGAAGAATATTGGAAAGGCCGCGCCTACAATCTCTTCCCGATCATCGGCAGAGCCTACAAGAATAAATACGATTTCGGCGGAAAAACGTATGAAACGCGCCCGCACGGGATCGCGCGCGACAGCGAGTTTATCTTAGAAGACCGCACCGCCACAAAGCTGGTGTTTTCTTTAACGTATACGGAAGAATCGCTGAAAATTTACCCGTGCAAATTTATTTTCTACGTGATTTACGAGCTTTTCGGGGCAAATCTTCGCGTCACCTACCGCGTGAAAAACGTCGATACCCGGGAAATCGCGTTCTGTATCGGCGGACATCCCGGATTCAACGTGCCTTTCCACCCCTCGGGCGATTTCGAAGATTATTTTCTCGAATTTCCCGAAAAAACGGCGATTTCCGAATGTCTTCTCTCGCCGTCGAAACTGATTTCGGGCGAGCGCGCGCCGTATGCTTTAAACGCGAACAACCGCCTGCCCTTAACGCACGATTTATTCAGAAACGACGCGAAAATTTTTGCAGGCACATGCCGCGCCGTGTCTTTGAAACGCAAGCGTTCCAAGCGGTTTTTAACGCTGCGCTACCCCGATTTCCGCTATCTCGGCGTATGGCAAACGCCCGATAAACCCGCGCCGTTCGTCTGTCTCGAACCGTGGACTTCGCTGCCCGCCACCGACGGCAAACGCTACGATCTTCTCACGAAAGAAGACGCGCTGCACCTTGCGCCCGGCAAAGAATACAACGCGGAATGGACGCTCGAACTGCACGAATAATCAAAAAGGTATATCATATGGAAACAATATCTCAAAGCGAAAACATCCCCGTAACGTGCCGCGCAGACGTGCTTGTCGTCGGCGGCGGAATTGCGGGAATCGCCGCCGCGCTTTCCGCCGCGCGCGAGCTTAAC
Organism: uncultured Clostridia bacterium; assembly: GCA_937888935.1. Taxonomy (GTDB): domain Bacteria; phylum Bacillota; class Clostridia; order Christensenellales; family Borkfalkiaceae; genus Scatosoma. The sequence continues at coordinate 39 of CALARO010000315.1, read as the reverse complement.
GCAGCCGAAAAAACGAAAAACGACGGGGGTATAGGCGGA
>CALARO010000314.1 GCA_937888935.1 uncultured Clostridia bacterium | reverse complement strand
CGTAGAATAAAGTGTGAAAAAAGGGGATCACCCGTGCGAAATTTCGCGAAGCGCGCAAAACCGATTGACAAAATTTTCGATTTGTGATACGATAAGGCTCTTGTTTGCGTTCGTTTTTGCGAAAAGCGCAAAAAAATTTTTAATCTGCCCGCGAAAGTAACGGGCGAGGAAAAGTAAATGAATATATTCGATATTTTGCTGCTCGGCGTTGCGCTTTCGATGGACGCGGTTGCCGTGAGCATGACGAACGGCATGACCGATCCGAAAATGGGCGGAAAAAAGATGCTCGTCCCCGCGCTTTTGTTCGGCGCGTTTCAGGCGATGATGCCGCTGATCGGGTATTTTCTCACCGATCTTTTGTCGTCTTCTGAAGCGATTAAAGAAACGTTCGAAAAAGCTTCGAAAGGCGTGGCGTTCGCGCTGCTCGCGTTTATCGGCGGCAAAATGATTTTGGATAGCGTGAAGGAACGCCGCGCCGAGCGCAAGGCGAAAGAAGCGGGCGAAACGGCGGAAAAAGCGGGAAAATCTCTCTCGGTCGGCGAAATGATCGTGCAGGCGTTCGCCACTTCGGTAGACGCGCTCGCCGTGGGAATTTCTTTGAAAATGGCGGCGATGGGCGAAGGATTGTCGCCCGCGATCGGGTGGTCGGTTACGATCATCGGCTGCACCACGTTTGCGCTGAGTCTGATCGCCATGCGGCTGGGGCGGCTGATCGGAAATAAGCTTGCGGATAAGGCGGAAATTTTCGGCGGCGCGGTGCTGATAGCCATCGGCTTGAAGATTTTGCTGTTCTGAAAAATCGGTTTTCGGGGCGCGGAAAGCGGAAAAACAGGCAAAAACAGGTAAAAACGGGCGGTTTTACGAAAAACTTTTGAAAAAAATAAAAAAAGTTGAAAAACACGGCTCAAAACAGCTTGACGATTTTCGCTAATCATAATATAATTAGTAGGCAAGTTGAAAGAAACGCGGTTTGCGGCACGGCTTTTCCCCGTTAAAGAAAAGTAGCACAGGGCGCAACTTTGAACTTCTGAAAAAGAATACACACGAATAAGGAGTAATACGATATGAAGACCTATATGGCAAACGCCCAGACGGTTGAAAGAAAGTGGTATGTCGTTGACGCCGCGGGAGTACCGCTCGGACGTCTCGCTTCCCGCGTAGCTTTCGTCCTTCGCGGCAAGCATAAGCCCACTTACACCCCGCACGTGGATACGGGCGATTTCGTGATCGTGATCAATACCGATAAAACCGTATTGACGGGGAAGAAAGCGGAAGACAAATTTTACAGATATCACACCGGCTACATCGGCGGCTTGAAAGAAATTCCTTACAAGAAGATGATGGAAGAAAAGAGCGATCTCGCCGTATACGAAGCCGTGCGCGGTATGCTTCCCAAAAACAGCCTGGGAAGAGCCATGATTAAAAAACTCAGAGTGTATAAGGGCGAAGCTCACAACCACGAAGCTCAGAAACCCGAAACGCTCAAAGTTGATTAAGGAGAGACGATAATGGCAAAAGCGAATGTAAAAAAGAAGATTCAGTTCTGGGGAACGGGCAGAAGAAAAAAGGCAATCGCTCGTGTGCGTCTTATTCCTGCCGGCACCGGCACGATCACCATCAACGATCGCACTTTCGAGGACTATTTCCCGCAAGGCACGCTTCAATATATCGTTAAGCAGCCGCTTGTTCTTCTCGAAGCGGAAGGCAAGTACGACGTTATCGTAAACGTTATCGGCGGCGGTTACACCGGCCAGGCGGGCGCAATCCGTCTTGGGGTGGCGAGAGCGTTGCTCGAAGCGGAAGAAAACAGCCGTCCCGCGCTGAAAAAGGCAGGGTTCTTAACCCGCGATCCCCGTGCGAAGGAAAGAAAGAAGTACGGTCTCAAAAAGGCTCGTCGCGCACCGCAGTTCTCCAAGAGATAAAAATCTCTTCGGGGCTTGCGCTCACGAAAATATCGCAAACAAAGCCGGCTTACTCGCAAGAGTTTGTCGGCTTTCTGTATGCAAATTTTTATATGAAATTTTCCGTATACGATTTTTCACGCATCAACTATGCCGCAAAATATTAAAACATTCCGCAAGGCAACCCTGCGGAATGTTTTCTTGTTGTATTTTTGGAACAGGCGGCGATTCAACGCGCCGTAGTCGTTTATCGTGCGGCTTCTTCGGCTGGGGCGTCGGTAGATTTTTCGTCGTTGTCGTCGTCGGAAATTTCAGAAGCATTGCTTTCGTTGGGAACCGGCTCTTGTTCGTCCCACGCAACGATTTCGCGCACCTTAGCGTCTTTACGGTAGAAGAGTGCGCCGAACGCCATGATCGCGGCGAATACAATCAGATAGAAAAGGACGGGGAAAGCGAATCCGTTGCCCGCGTCGCGCGAAGCGCGGTAAGGCACGATGCCGTGCGCGTAAACCGCAGAGAACAGCATAAACAGACAGGCGAGAATACCGAGAACGGGCATCACGATGTTTTTGAATTTGTTTTCCTTGCCGTGACGGATCATGAAAAACACCATGATCGGAATGTACGAAGCGTAGCTTGTAATCACGGGCAATTCCGAAGAATCAAACGAGAAAATTCCGAAAATCGACTTGCTTGCAAGATTTGCGCCGTAGAAATAGAACAACCACAAACCGCTGGCGAGCAGTCCGATCACGGAAGAATTTGTGGGCATATTCGTGCGCGGACTTAATTCCTGTAAAACTTCCGGTTTCGGACCTTGCCCTCTTGCGGCGATGGCAAACATGCCGCGCGTATCGGCGAGCATCAGTCCGTTCAGTGTACCAAGGCAGGAAATCACCACGAAAACGTTTAAAAACGTGCCGCCGACTTTTCCGAAAAGCGCAAGAAACGCCGCTGGCGCGCCTTCTCCGCGCAGCACGCTCAAAGGTACAGCGCCTGCCAGACCGATGAAATAAATAATATAAATGACGGCGATAATTCCGCAACCGAGAACGAGCGCGAGCGGAAGATTGCGTTTTGCGTTTTTCAGCTCGGCGTTGATAGACGTAGCGATGATCCAGCCCTCGTAGGCGAAAGCCGTTGCCGAAACGGCGGATATGAAAGTGTCGCTGCCTCCTTCGGGTTTATAAGAAAACGCCGCCGACGTGTTACCGCTGATCAACCCCGCGATCAACCCCACGATCGCCATAAGTATGAGCGGGATCAACTTGATGATCGTTGCGCCCACCTGAAATTTCCCCGCAATTTTCGGCGCAAGCGCGTTGATCGCGTAGCTCGAGCAAAGGTAGGCCGCGGCAAGCGCGATGCAAAGTCCGCCCGTTATGTCGTTGCTGCCGAAAAGGGCAAGCGTATAGCGCGCGGACACCCACGCGAGAACGCCCGTCATGGCGGGGTAGGAAATCAGCGCCTGAAACCAGCCTACGAAATAGGCGTATTTTTTGCCCACCGTCGCTTCGGAATAATCAATAAGTCCGTTTACTTTCTCATAGCGGGTGGCAAGCGTGGAAAAATTGATCGCGCAAAGCAGCATCGCGGCAGCGCCGATCAGCCACGAAACAATGCCTTGCACCATATTTCCGTTGGTGCGTTCGAGTACGTCCTGCGCCTTGAAAAACACGCCCGAGCCGATCACGATGCCCACCACCATGCAGATGGCGGTGAGAAGTCCGAATTTACGTTTGATTTTTTGCGTCATATCCTTTCCCCCTTTTGCAAGAGCCTGAATTTCGTTTTTTTTCGCTCGCCGGACGCGTCTGTTTGCCCGCAGGCTTCGCTTTTCCGCAGACTTTGAATGTCCGTTGTGAAGGAAAAAATTATCTGAAATTCAAAAAATATACATTTATTTTAACACAACGCAAAAAAAAGAGCAAGAATTTACACAGCGATTTTCTGAATTTTTTCACATTCAATCAAAATTTTCGCTGATTTTGTTGTTTTGTATTCAATATTTCGTTTATGACCGCTTATATTTCTTTCGCGCGCGTATGCGCGTACATAATAATATAATAAAAAACCGCAAGCGCAGAATTTTGCACGGCGAGCCGTCGTAAAAGTCAGACAACGTTGAATTATTCGCGCGCAGAAAAATTATTTTTCGCCGTTTTACTTTTTATCCGGGGGGGGGGGTGTTCGTTTTGTTTCTCGTCGGGCAAAGCGGTGGGGGTGCGTTCG
>CALARO010000313.1 GCA_937888935.1 uncultured Clostridia bacterium | reverse complement strand
TATTGATTTTCACCAGCAAATACCATATAATGGTATTGAGAGGTGAAAATATGAAGAAAAAGCTTACGGTGGCGGCACTCGGGTTTATCGGCGCGGCGATTTTATGGTTTCTTTGCCTGATCGCGGCGCAGCTGTTTTTCGATGCGGACGTGTTCGGCAAAAGCATTTCGGCGTTCGTGTGGCGGTTTTTAATTATTCTTTTAATCGTGGGAATTTCGGGGCTGCTGCTTTTAACTTCCGTTTCGATTTACGAAGACAACAAAACGCTTGCGTATATTTCGGGGGCGATGATTCTCGTCACCGCGCTGTTTTCGCTGCTGTTTTTCGCGATCGGGAAGTACGAAAAAGGGTTTCTTTCCACGGCTACGCTCACGCTTGTGATCGTATCTCTGCTTGTAAATCAGCTCACGGATATGCAGTACCGCGCGAAGAAATCGCTGACGGGGTTAAAAGCCGCGACGGGCGTTACGGGCGGCGCGATTGCGCTGATTCTGGTGCTTTCGGTGTACTCGCTGATGGGAAAACTGTGGGCAAGCACGGCGTTCGTGTTTTTCTTCGTAGTGCTTTGCCTTGCGTTTATCGGCTTGAAAATCGCCGTGGGCGCGCATGCCAAATCGGCGGGCGGAAAGGTTGCGGCCGGCAGCAAAGCGGCGAAAAAACGCGCGGACGCGATTGAAAATTCCGCCGCGAGCGAAGAAACGGTGACGATTTCGCGCGCGGAATACGAGAATTTATTGCAGATCAAAGCGGAATTCGAAAGAAGCAAGAAGTGAAATATGATACAGAAATTCGGTGAAATTGAAGACAAAACGGCGGAAAAGATACAAATTACGTACAATTATCACACGCACAACTATCTGTGCGGGCATGCCGTGGGAACGGTGAGCGACTACGTGAAAGAGGCGGTGAAAAACGGGTTGAAATCGATCGGCATTTCCGATCATTTCGCGCACCCCGCGCTGTTGCCGAGTCCGTATATGGATGAAGCACAACTGAAAAACGAATACCTGCCGCAATTTGCCGCCGCCGAAGCGGAATACGGCGGGAAAATCCGCATTTATCGGGGGTTGGAAATCGAGTATTTCGCGGGATACGACGAGCTTTACAAAAGGCTTTTGCAAAGCGTGGACTACCTGATTTTAGGCGAGCATGATTTTATGCAGGACGGAAAAATCAGGTGCGCTTTCTTTATCGACGACAAGGACGGCGTGACGGCGTATTTCGATCGGCTGCTCGAAGGCGTGAAAACGGGATATTTTTCGATTTTAGCGCACCCCGACGTGATTTTTTCGCACGGGTTTAAACCCGACGCGGAAGTACTGCAAAAGTTCGAAGACGTGATCAAATGCTGCATGGATTACGGCGTGAAAACGGAAATTAACGGTCAGGGAGCGCGGGCAAACGGCTTCAACTACCCTACCGACTATCTTCTGGATATATGCAAAAAGCTGAACGCGCCTGTGGTGGTTGCGGCGGACAGTCACCGCCCCGAAGCGTTGTGCGATATGTACACGAAGAAATTGTACTGCATTGCGCGGGATATGGGATTGAATATCGCCGAAGACGGGTTTATTAAAAAAAGAAAGTAAGCACAAAAAACTGCGCCCCGCTGCAAAAATTGCAGCGGGGCGTTTTGGTTTATGAAGTTTTTCAGAAATTCGAAAAAGGGTTAAACCTCGGAGCTATTCAACCGCCCCTCATCAGTCGGCTTCGCCGACAGCTTCCCCCCGAGGGGAAGCCTTGACGCAAGGAAAGGCTTAACATTTTTGCCGAAGAAAATTTTGCGGGCAAAATTTTCAGCAGGCAAGGGGAAGCCTATGAAATAGGCTGACAATTTTTGCTGAATTTTGCATTAAGCAAAATGAAGCAAGGGGAAGCCTTATATTCAAAAACGATAAACAGCGCGCTTGGAGAGTGGTGCGGATTGTGAGATTTATCGAGTACGACCGCCGCGAGTTTACTAAGCGTAAATGAGCAAGGGCGCACGCAGATGAAGCCACAAGGCGCACAGCAGCTTGTTCGCATAAATTTGCGAGCAAATTTATGCGAACAAGACGCGCCGCTATACAAGCGCGAGCGAATTACATTAAAGAACGGTACAATGCCTTAATGTCTTCCAGCGTGGGATCTTTCGGATTGCCCGGGCGGCAGGCGTCGTCCATAGCCGACTGCGCAAGGAAGTCTACGTCTTCGTCCTTTACGATCTGTTTGAGATCCTGCGGGATACCTACGTCTTTCGAAAGCTGACGAACGGCTTCCACCGCCGCCTTTCTGTACTCGGCTTGCGACATGTTTTCCGTGCCTTTCACGCCCATCGCTTTGGCGATATCGCGATACTTTTCGCCCGTGGCGTCGGCGTTATATTCCATAACGGTGGGAAGCAAAATCGCGTTCGCCACGCCGTGCGGCGTATCGTATACCGCGCCGAGCGCGTGCGCCATCGAGTGAACGATGCCCAAGCCTACGTTCGAGAAGCCCATGCCCGCCACGTACTGACCGAGCGCCATGTCTTCTCTGCCTTCTTTCGTATTCGCCACCGCGCCGCGAAGCGATCTTGCGATGATTTCGATCGCTTTCAGGTGGAACATATCCGTCATTTCCCACGCGCCTTTCGTGATATAGCCTTCGATGGCGTGCGTCAACGCGTCCATACCCGTAGCCGCCGTAAGTCCCTTGGGCATCGAAGCCATCATTTCGGGATCGACTACCGCCACAACGGGGATATCGTGTACGTCTACGCA
>CALARO010000312.1 GCA_937888935.1 uncultured Clostridia bacterium | reverse complement strand
ACGTGCTGCACTTGAAAAAAGTCGGCGAAAAAGCGGGCGCGGCGGTTTCAAAATCCGTGGAAGAAAGAATTTTAAACGCGGTTTCGCAAATCGCCAAAGCGGAAAAACAATAAGCGAAAAACAAGAAAAAACGAGGGAAAAGTCATTGAAAACGGGAATTTTCGTAAATCCGGTAAAACCGGAAAATAAAGAACAAGCGGACAAGCTTTCCGCTCTTCTTTCTGCGCGCGGCATTGAAAACAGGGCGGTGAAAACGCTTTGCAGCGAGCAAATCGAAGATCTCGGCGCGCTTCTGGTACTCGGCGGCGACGGAACGATTATGCGCTGCGCGGAAATTTGCGCCCGCACGGGCGTGAAAATCGTGGGCGTGAATTACGGAACGCTCGGATTTTTAACGGAATTCGAAAAGGACGAGCTTGAAGAGATTCCCGAGTTTTTACAGCGCGCGGAAAGGGGCGAAACGAAAGAAGTAAAAAGAAATCTTTTGAAAATTACATACCGCAACAAGGTTTTTTACAGCCTGAACGAAGCTGCGGTGCGGCGCGATTATTCTTTAAAAAACGGCGCGATGCTGAAAACGGAAATTTTCGTGAACGGCTGCGCGTTCGATGAAGTTTCGGGCGACGGCGCGCTTGTATGCACGCCCACAGGCTCTACGGCGTATTCGCTTTCGGCGGGCGGTCCGATTATCGCGCCGCAGACGGCGGCGATATTATTCACGCCGCTTTGCGCGTTTTCGCTTGCCGCGCGCCCCGTGGTGCTGCCGCAAACCGATCGGGTGACGATAAAAATAGTTCGCGGCGGCGCGTTTTTGCTGATCGACGGCAGCGTGGCTGCGCAGGCGGAAGAAGGCGAAGAAATCTCGGCGGAAACTTCCGGACTTATCGCGGCTTTTCCCACGAGATCGTTTGGCGGGTTTTATAAAAAAGCGCGAAAAAAACTCAGTTGAAAACAGGAAAAACGAAAAAAGGAAGAGATAAAAATGTTAAAGACGGAACGGCATAAAGAAATATTGCGGCTGATCGAAAATAACGAAATCGAAACGCAGGAAGAACTTTGCAAGGCTTTGAACGACGAAAGCTTTGTGGTGACTCAGGCGACGGTTTCGCGCGATATCCGCGATTTGCATCTTTTTAAGGTGACGGGCGTGGAAAAGAAGTACCGCTACGCGAGCCTTACGAAAACCGAAGGGGAAATCTCGGAAAAGATGCGCAATCTTTTTAAAACCTGCGTACTTAAAATCGAAGCCGCGCAAAATCTGATTGTGGTGAAAACGATGACGGGCAACGGCGCGAACGCGGGCGCGGTGGTGGATAAATTCAACATGCGGGGCGTTGTAGGCTCGGTGGCGGGCGACGATACGCTGCTTGTGGTGTGTCACGATAACGCCGCGGCGGACGTCGTGGCGAAAAGACTGAGCGATTTACTCAAATAAAAAAGGAAAAAGCTTGCGATGCTTTCTAAACTTACCATTAAAAACGTCGCTTTGATAGAGAGCGCGGAAATCGAATTTTCGGAACGACTGAACGTGCTTTCGGGCGAAACGGGCGCGGGAAAATCCGTAATTCTGGATTCACTCAATTTCGTGCTGGGCGCGAAGGCGGACAGAACGATGATCCGCTACGGCGAAAGCGAATGTTTCGTGAAGGCGGAATTTGTGCAGGACGAAACGGACGAAGCGGTGCGCGCGCTTGCGGAAATGGACATCGAAAGCGACGGCGAAATCATTATTTCACGCCGTTTTTCGGAAAACGGAAAAAATTCGATTAAAATTAACGGCTCGGCGGCAACGGCGGCGATGCTGAAAAAAATCACTTCGCGCCTTGTGGACGTACACGGACAGAGCGAGCATTTTTATCTTTTATCGGAAGCAAATCAGCTGAAAACGCTCGACGGCGTGTGCGGCGATTCGCTTGCCGAAGAAAAACTTGTTTTGCGCGGTCTTCTGAACGAGTACAAAGCGAAAAAACAAGAGCTTGCGCTGCTCGGCGGCGACGAAGCCGAGCGGGAACGGCGGCTTGAAATTCTGCGCTTTACGATCGACGAAATCAGGGGCGCGGATTGGAAAGAAGGCGAAGAAGAAGAGCTTTTATTAAAGCGCGCGAAAATAAACAATCTCGAAAAAATTCTTGCCGCGGTGAAAGAAGCTTCGCAGTTTATTTCGTCGGACGGCGGCGCGTGCGACGCGCTGCGCGGGGCGCGGCGGGCGTTGAATTCCATTGCGCATCTCGATAGCGAATATAATTCGCTTGCCGAAACGATTGAAAACATTGCCGAAGAAGCGGACGACGCGGCTTCGAGACTTTCGGACATTGCCGACGGCTTGTATTTCGACGAAAACGAAGCGACTTACGTAGAAAATCGACTGGACGAGCTGCGCGCGTTGCAGCGCAAATACGCGGTGAAAACGCAAAGCGAGATTGCCTTGCTGCTTGCGGAACGCGAGAAAGAATACGATTTGCTTTCGGACAGCGCGGAGCGTTCGGAAAAATTGCAGAAAGAAATCGACAATCTTTTGAAAAAGGCGCTGAAAAGTTGCCGGCGGCTGACGGAAATCAGAAAAAAGGGCGCGGAAAGTTTTTGCGCGGGCGTTTGCGAAGAGTTGAAAACGCTGAATATTCCGCACGCGGCGTTTTCGGCGGAATTTAAAGAATATTCGGACGAAGACGCGGAAAATGCGGGCGAAAATGGGTTGGATTCTATTTCGTTTATGTTCTCGGCGAACGCGGGCGAGCCGATGAAGCCGCTCGGGAAAATTATCAGCGGCGGCGAAATGAGCCGATTGATGCTGGCGATGAAAACGCGGCTTTCCGATACGAACGGCATTTCCACGTATGTTTTTGACGAGATTGACGCGGGAATCAGCGGCAAAACAGCGAAAGTGGTGGGCGAAAAATTTGCGAAAATCGCGAAAAATACGCAGATTATCGCGGTTTCGCACTTAGCGCAGATCGCGTGCATGAGCGACGGCGAATTTCTGATCGAAAAAAAGGAAGAAAACGGAAAAACGCATACGTTCATCCGCGCGCTTTCTCCGGAAGAACAAAAAGAAGAAATCGTGCGGCTGCTCGGCGGCGAGCGGGGCGACGAAGCGGCGTATCGACACGCGGAAGAGCTTCTGGAACGCGCCCGGGAATACAAAGCGAAGTTATAATTCTTTTATCCTGCGGATAATTCCGGCGGGTAAAAACACGGATAAGCGGACGGAAACGCGAATAAAAGGCGTTTGTTTGCTCAACCTAATGCTTGAAAGGGAAAACGGAAGTTTATTTTTGTTTTTCTACGGCAAACGGAGGGGAAATGGGCAAACGACGCTTTTTTATCTGCGCAATACTTACGGCATGCGTGGCTGCGGGAATACCGGGCGCGGCGGGCATACAAAAAATCGGGGCGGCGAATGCCGAAAACGGCGATTTTTCGCACAGAGAAGTGTATGTGGGCGGCATGCCGGCGGGGTTTACGCTGGGCATCGGCGGCGCGCAGGTGATCGGTCTTTCGCAGGTGCTTGGCGAAGGCGGCTGCTTTTCTCCTGCGGCAAAAGCGGGTTTGAAAACGGGCGATATTATCGAAAAAGCTTCGGGAATCCGCGTGAGAAATACCGCGGAATTAAACGAAACGATTGCCTTATGCGGCGGAAAACAGACTATTCTTGCCGTGCGAAGAAACGGCGAGCTTGCCGACGTGGCGGGGACGCCCGTAAAGGATAAAATCACGGGGAAATTTAAAATCGGTATTCTTGCGCGCGACAGCGTTTCGGGCATCGGAACGGTGACGTATATTGACAAGCAGACGAGAAAATTCGGTTCGCTCGGGCATCCGGTGACGGCGGAAGGAGGCACGAGTTTTTCGGGCGGCGAAATCTGTTCGTGCTGCATTGTGGGCGTGAAAAAGGGCGTTCGCGGCAGGGCCGGGGAATTGCGCGGCGCGTTTTTAACTTCAGAACGCTTCGGAAACGGCGAAAAAGTGACGGATTGCGGCATTTTCGGCACGGTGGACGAAACGTATGCGTTAAACGGAAATCTTATGGCATACACCGCCACGGCGGAAGAAGTGACAATCGGCGACGCGTATATTTATTCCACGGTGGACGGCGAAACGCCGAAAAAATACGATATCGACGTGGTGAAAGTAGATAAAAACAATCGCGGAAACAAAAATTTCGTGATTAAAATCACCGATCCCGAGTTGCTTGAAAAAACGGGCGGAATCGTGCAGGGAATGAGCGGCAGTCCGATTTTGCAAAACGGAAAACTGATCGGCGCGGTGACGCATGTATTTTTAAACGATCCCGCGCGCGGGTACGGCGTTTCGATCGAAACGATGATGAGAAGCGCGGAATAACGGCGAAAAAAAGCGAAAAAAGGCGAAAATCGTCATAATCGGAAGAAGAGCGGCATATACAGATAGTATGGACGCTCTTTTTTCGTGTTTTAAAGAAGCTATCGGCGTATTAAAACGGCGGAAAGCGTGGCTGATTGCTTTCGGCGTAACTATTCTCTTAGGCATAATACTCGGCGTTGTGCTTTCGAAGCCTGCGGCGATCAGACAATATTACAGCACATATTGCCGCGCGTATACCGACGGAATTTTCGCCGCTTCCGTTTTCAAATTGTTTTTTAAGCGGCTGATCGCGATCGTTTTGTTGCTGCTTCTGATCGTTCCGCTGTATTTCACGGCGTATTATCTGCCCGTTGCGTTTCTGATCGTGTTTTTCAAAGGGTACACGTTCGGGATTGTCGCCGTGATTTTGCTTTCGTCCTTCGGCGTGAACGGCTTGTTTATTTTTCTTATTTGCGCGTTGCCGTCGGCAATACTCACATTTGCGCTGCTTGCGATTGCTTGTACACTCGGTACGGAAGTATGCAAAAAACGACTGCCGATGTGCGGATCGTGCGGCGCGCTTTGCTATTTTTTAGTGCTTTTCTTATGCGCCGTGGCGTGCGCGATTGCGGAAATGCTGCTTGTAGCGGTGATTTTTCGCCCGATCAGTAAAATTTTCTGAGAAATCTGCATATTTTTCATACTTGCGGCGGAAACTGTGAATATGAAAAGGACGGGAAAATTGATTGCGGGCGCGGCTTTTGCCGCTTCGCTGTTATTTACGAAAGGCGTTGCGCCGGCGTTTAAAGCGGGCGATCTGAAAAACGGCGCGTATGCTGCGGCAGCCGCGGAAACTTCAAACGATATTTTTTCGGAAAATCGCCCCGAAATTTATCCTGCGGCGAAAAAAATCGTATGCGAAACCGAGCTGGGCGCGCATGCGAAATCGGCGTATCTCGCGGAAAGCAAAAGCGGCACGGAAATCTACGCGAAAAACGAGAGAAAACGTTTGCCGATTGCGAGTATGTGCAAAATCATGACGTTGCTTCTCGCGTTCGACGCGATCGGCTCGGGCGCGCTTTCGATGGACGAAACGGTGTGCGTGAGCGAGCGCGCTGCGGGCATGGGCGGCTCGCAGGTATTTCTGGAAAGCGGCGGCGAATATAAGGTGCGCGAGCTTTTAAAGAGCATTGCGGTATGTTCGGCGAACGATTCCTGCGTGGCGATCGCCGAAAGAGTGGCGGGCAGCGAAGAAGCGTTTGTGAACAGAATGAACGAAAAGGCGCAGTCGCTCGGCATGAGCGATACGCTTTTCGCAAACTGCACGGGGCTTCCCAAAGAGCCGCAATATTCCTGCGCGAAAGACGTTTCGGCGATGCTTTGCAAGCTGATCGAAAACGAAGAATATTTCAACCTCTGCAAGGTGTGGACGGAAAAATTTCAGCACCCGAAGGGAAGAATTACGGAAATCACGAACACAAACAGGCTCGTGCGTTTTTATCAGGGGTGCGACGGCGGAAAGACCGGCTTTACGAGCGAAGCGGGGTTTTGCCTTGCGGCAACTGCGGCGCGCGGCGGCATGCGGCTCGTTTCGGTGGTGATCGGCGAAGATACGAGCAATCACCGCTTCGACGACGTGCGCGGAATGTTCGATTACGCGTTTGCGAATTACGCCTTGAAAACCGTGGCGGACGGAAATAATCCGCTGGAACAAAAAGCGGGCGTAAGGGGCGGCAAAAAGGAAGAAATTTCAGTAAAGCCGGAAAGAAGCGCGTATATTTTCGGTAAGCGCGGCGAAAAAGAAAACGTAACGCTTTCCGCCGAGCTGCCCGAATATGTGGAAGCACCCGTGTGCGCGGGCGACAAGGTGGGCGAATTGATCGTGTATAAAGACAACGTGGAAATTGATCGCGTGGCGATCGTGGCGGCGGAATCGGCGGAGCGGGCGAGCTTTGCGGACAGATTCAAAGCCATTCTGCGCGGATGGCGGTTCGGCAAAAAATAAGTTTTCCGCAAAGAAGCGGCGGGACGCAAACGACTAATTTTTGCCGCCTCGGCGGGCTAATCCGAAAATAAAAATCGCGATTTTCGTTTTTTTTACGAATTTCGCGTTTTTTTCTTTGAAATTTCCTTTTTGATTCTTGCATTTTTTATTCTTTTTTGGTAAAATAATCTTATCACCTATAAATAAGCACGGAAGGAGGCGGACGGAAATGGATTGGTTTGTGGAAATGCTGGCGAAATTCCTCGCCGTGACAGTCGTGCTTACGCTTCACGAATTCGCCCATGCGTTCGTTGCTTATAAATGCGGCGATCCCACGGCGAAGTGGGCGGGAAGAATGTCGCTCAATCCCGCGCGGCATTTCGATCCGTTGGGACTTGTCTGCTTTGTGTTTGTAGGGTTCGGTTGGGCGAAACCCGTGCCGATCAATGAAAACAACTTCAAAAATTATACCAAAGGCTGCGCGCTTACTTCCGCCGCCGGGGTGGTTGTGAATTATCTTTCGGCGTTTTTGTTTTACCCGCTTTTCATCCTTGCGATCAGATTTGAATTTTCGGCAACCGCCGTAACGTACGGTCACGAGTTTTTATACTATCTGACGGATTACCTTTTTGCGTTTTCGCTGAGCTTCTGCGTATTCAATCTGCTGCCTTTCTATCCGTTGGACGGATTTCGCATCGTGGAAGCGGTATCGAAGCGGCGCGGCGGATTTTATCGTTTTTTGCGGCAATACGGCTACTACATTTTAATCGGACTGATCGCGGAAAGTTATCTTTGCGAAATGTTTTTACGGCTCACGAGCCAACCGATTTTTGCTTATCTCGATCTGCTCGGCTATATCATGTCGTTTGCCACGGGCGTTTTTGCAAAGCCGATCACGGCGCTGTGGGGACTTGTGTTTTATTGAATTTTTGCGCAGCGCGGCGCGGCGGGCGTTTGAAAGGCTTGAAATTGCTTTAAAAATATAATGTGTGAATTCGGAGGATTGTTTTGGAAAAATTAACCACGGAAAGCGTAAAAGATTTTGACTCGGAAGTGGACTACACCACGGTACTCGATAATTTCGAAGGTCCGCTCGATCTTTTATTATATCTCATCAATAAAGAAGAAATCGCCATCGAAGATATTTTCGTATCGCAGGTGACGGAACAATTCCTTACATATATGCAAGGGCTTCCGTATCTCGATATGGAAAAGGCGAGCGAATATTTAAATATCGCCGCCACGATTATCGACATCAAGGCACGCAGCCTTGTGCCGCCCGTGGAAGATTATTTCGACGAGGATGATTACGGCTACGAAGAAGATCCGAAAGACGCTCTGATCCGCGCGCTGAACGAGTACAAGATGATCAAGGAAGAAGCGGACAAGCTAAAAGAGCGTGAAACGGTGGGGTATTTCTTCAAAGCACCCGATAAGGACGTAGGCGAATTGCAGGTGAAATACAAAGATTTCACGCTGGACGGGCTTGTGGACGCGTTTACGAAATTGATGCTCAAACGCGAAAGCGAACGGGCGAGCGCGCCGCCGCCGAAAGAAATTCCGCGCGAAGCGTTTACGGTACGCGAAAGAATACGCTATATCCGCGACGCTTTCCGTGTGAAAGAATGTGTGAATTTCGAAGATTTATTTGAGCCGCGCGCGCCGAAATCGGAAATCGTAACTACGTTTCAGGCGTTGCTCGAACTTTTAAAACATCAGTATCTGACGGTGGAACAAGACGGTTTGTTTGCGCCGATTACGATAAGAAAAAATAACGAAAAACAGGAGGATGACGATCTTGGAGATATCGACGAATATAATTGAGGCGATTTTGTTTGCGGCGGGAAACGCCGTACCCACGGATTTATTGCGCGAAAAACTCGATCTTACGAAAGCGCAGATGGATTCGATGGTGCGCCAGCTGGAAAAGAAATATTCCGGAAACTGCGGTATTCGCCTGCTTATTTTCAATCATAAAATTCAACTTGCCACCAACCCCGATTATAAAGAGCAAGTGGCTGCGGTGCTGAACCCGATCCGGGAAAAGGAATTTACGAAAACCATTCTCGAATGTGCGGCGATCATCGCGTACAAACAGCCGATCACGCGCACGGAACTTGACGCGGTGCGCGGCGTAAACAGCGATTATGCGATCACTACGCTGCTCGGTCTGGAAATGATTGAGCCGTGCGGCAGAAAAGACGCGCCCGGGAAACCCGTTCTGTATCA
>CALARO010000311.1 GCA_937888935.1 uncultured Clostridia bacterium | reverse complement strand
TCGAGCGGAATTTTTTTGCCCCCGCAATGCAGCGCGCCGCTGCCTTCAAGCAATAGCGCGATCGAATGAAACGGGCGCGGCTCGGCGGAATAGTCGCAGGAATATTTTTTGTCGTTTGAGTACACGTTTAAAATCAACGCCGATATGTTAATGTCGGGAAATTGCATATTCACCTTGAAAAACGATAGGATTGTGCTGATATTCAATAGTATAGTGTATTGAAAAAAATCTGTCAAGGATATATAATAGTGGTACGAAAAAATTTTTACAAGGCAAGGCGAAAAAATGGAAAAAATTCTTGTGGCGGGCGGCACGGGCGCGATGGGCGTGTATCTCGTGCCGAAACTTGTGGCGCGCGGGTACAACGTAACGGTGACACACAACGACGCGCGCCTTTTAGAACGGGCGCAAGGCGCAAATTACATAAAAACGGATATGTACGATATGGGCGCGGTGCGCGAGCTGCTCGGCGCGGGGTACGACGGCGTGATAGATTTTATGCTCTACGATACGGGCGCGTTCGGGCGTTACGCGCCGCTGTATCTCGATAAAACGGGGCAGTATATCTCGCTTTCGTCCTATCGCGTGTTCGCAAACGAAGAAACGCCGATTAAAGAAACTTCGCCGCAGCTTTTAAACGCGTGTAAAGACGAAGAATTCCGTTATTCGAACGATTACCCCATATACAAAGCGAAAGGCGAGTGCTTTTTACGCGGTTGGCGGGGCAAAAATTACACGATCGTGCGCCCCGCAATCACGTATTCGAAGTGGCGTTGTCAGTTGATCAATCTTGAACGCCCGCAGATTTTCGGCGCGATTAAAAAGGGCGAGCCGATCGTGTTATGCCGCGAAGCCTTGAACGTTCAGGCAACGATGAGCTGGGCGGGCGACGTGGCGGAAATGCTCGCAAGGCTGTTTTTCAATTCCGCCGCGCTCGGCGAAGATTTCAACGTAACCACCGCCGAACACCGCGCCTGGGGCGAAATCGCCGGCTACTACGCCGAAATTTTCGGCGCGAAATTCGAAATAGCCGATAAAGAAGCGTATCTCACGGCGAGAAACGGCGGCAAACCTTGCGAAAAATGGCAGCGTTGGCAGCTCGATTACGACAGACTGTTTGATCGCGTGATGGATAATTCGAAAATTTTAGCCGCCACGGGTCTGAAACAAAGCGATTTTACTTCGATTCGCGACGGGCTTGCCCGCGAGCAGAATACATTGAAAGACGATTTATAAGGCGGAATGAAAAACGATGAAAAGAAAAATCAGGTGGATACAAATCGGGGTGGGGCATGATCACGCGTTGGAAACGCTGAACGCCGCGCTCGCCCTGCAAGAAGATTTCGAAGTGCTTGGCGCGGTGATCACAGAAGAAGATTTGCGCGATTATCCCGAAAAGGCGGCGGCAGCGGCGAAGCTTTGCAAGACGTTAACGATAGAACAGGCGGAAAAACTGCGCCCCGAAGCGGCGGCAATCGAAACCGAAGACGAGTACCTTGCGAAATACGGCGTACTCTGCGCGAAAAAAGGGTGGCACTTGCACGTGGATAAACCTGCGGCGACGAACGCGGAAGACTTCGCCGCACTGCTCGGCGCGGTGCGCGAAAGCGGCGTGGCGTTGCAAACGGGGTATAT
>CALARO010000310.1 GCA_937888935.1 uncultured Clostridia bacterium | reverse complement strand
AAACTGCGGCGAAGTGAAAAGTTTTGCGATATAAAAATTTTGCCGAAGAAAAAATTTTGTTTTGCGGCGGCGCGTTTGCTTGAAAAATTTTTTTGTGTGTGCTATACTTGTACAAAAAGGAATGGCGGAGGTGCGGAATGTACGAAAGCAAAAACGGCAGAAACGGCGATATTTCCTCGTTTTACGGCTCGCACGAGTATCTGGAAATGCAGAATTTATACGATTCGGCGGTGCGGCTTTTAAAACTGAAATTAGAAGTTTTAAACAACGAATTCAACGTGCTGTATGCGCGAAACCCCATTCACCACGTGGAAAGCCGGCTGAAATCGGCGGACAGCATAATTGCGAAGCTGATTAAAAAGGGACTGCCCGTGACGATCGAATCCGCGAAAAAGAACGTGAACGACGTGGCGGGGGTGCGCGTGGTGTGCAACTATATCGACGACGTGTACGCCGTGGCGGAAATGTTGCTTCGGCAGACCGATCTCGAACTTGTGAAGCGGCAGGACTATATCAAAACACCGAATTACAACGGCTACCGATCGCTGCACCTTGATATAAAAGTGCCTGTATATTTATCCGATCGCACCGAATACGTGATCGCCGAAGTGCAGATCCGCACGATTGCGATGGATTTCTGGGCGAGTCTCGAACACGACGTGCGCTATAAGGCGGATAAATCGAAACTGCCCGAAGGCATCAACGAAGAAATGCTGGAATGTTCCCAAAAAATCGCCGAAATCGACGCGCAGATGCAGGATATGTATAAGCGCATTTCGGAAGCGGAAAAATAAGCCGAAAAATATTCGGACAATATGAAACCCCGGCGGGAAAATTTCCGTCGGGGCGATTTTTATTTGCGGCGCGGTTTTTATTGTGCGGAATTTATTTTGAAAGATACACCATTAAAACGGCGATATCCGCGGGGTTGACGCCCGAAATGCGCCCGGCCTGCCCTAAATTCAGCGGCTTGATCCGATTGAGCTTTTCGCGCGCTTCAAGGCGCAAGCCTTCGATCGAAGAATAATCGAGATCGGCGGGCAGGGCTTTTTCTTCGAGCTTCTTCGCGCGGGAGATCTGCTCCTGCGCCTGCTTCACGACGTGGCCGCCGTATTTCACCGAGATTTCCGCCGTTTCCAATACGTCGGCGGGAAGGTTTTTCGCGTCGTCTGGCAATTCTCCGCCCGCGTATTCTTCTAAAATTTCAGAAAGCGGCACGTTGCGGCGGATTAAATCGGCGAACGAAAGCGCGCAATGCGGCGGCTCGTAGCCGTGCTTCTGCAATAAATCAAGGCATTTTTCGCGCTCGATTTTCGTTTCGAGCAGGGCGAGCGCGGCTTCGTAGTCCGCCTTGCGCCGTAAATATTTTCGGTAGCGTTCTTCGCCGACAAGTCCGCACGCGTAGCCGAGCGGGGTTAAGCGGAAATCGGAATCGTCCTGCCGCAGACAAACGCGGTATTCCGCGCGCGAAGTCATCATGCGGTACGGCTCGT
>CALARO010000309.1 GCA_937888935.1 uncultured Clostridia bacterium | reverse complement strand
TTGATAATTGTTGTTCCATAATCAAAATATGTCCTTTAAAATATGTATTTTTTATTCGCGAAAATCTTCTTTGAAATCGTCGCGATACAAGCGGTAAAATTCCGTAAAGCACGGATAATCACGCTCGGTTTTTTTTGAGAGATAAGTTTTGAGCAGTCGCAAAGCGCGCAATTCTGCGTCGTTTTTGCTCGGTTTTTCTTCGATTTTCGGCGTTTTTTCTTCGATTTTGACCGTTTTTTCTTCGATTTTCAGGGGTTTTTCTTTGAAATTCGGGGGAAAATCGGCGGTTTTTTGGGGATTTTCGCACGAAATTCCGCTGATTTTACGCAAAAAATCGTAGGTTTTTGCGCTTGCGCGCACTAAATTTTCGTTCGCGCCGCCCGCCGCCGCGCCGCAGCTTCCGCATAAAAATCTGCCGCCCGAAAAATCGAAATAGCACGCCTGATTTTCTTCGATTTCGCGCCCGCACGCCCCGCAGCCGTCGAGATCAATCATGTACCCGGCTTCAAACAGCGCGGTGAGAAGAAAAGCGCAAAGCGTTTCTGCGGCCGATTCGGTTTCTTCGGCGTAGGCAAGCGAACGCAGCGCCTGCGCGGCGGCGATGAAAAGCGATTCGTTTTCCGCGCCTTCCGCCGAAAGCTCGTCCGCGATTTCAATCGCGGCGCACGCGGCGTAATAGCGCGTGATATTCGTGCGCAGCGGAAAAAACCCATCGTGCAGGTACGCGGAAGTCACGGTGTATCTACCGCCTTTTTGCGCAAGCACGTACTCGCAGAAAGCGAACGGCTGCGCGGAAAACGCGAGCTTTGCGCCCGATCTTTTCACGCCCTTGATGCCCGCCGTGAGCTTGCCCGCCGAAGGCGTTAAAAGCGTTAAAATTTTATCCGCGTCTTTATAGTCCGCCGCCCGCAGCACGATCGCGTCCGTTTTGATTTCCATTCCGCCTCTTTTTTACGGCTTTAAATTTTTATCCGTCAACTCGCGATACAGCATATAATAGCTGACGCCGCCCGTCTTTTCGAACAGTTCCCACGCAAGCTTCGCCGCCTTGGTTTCTTCGTTTTCTCTGCGCATGTTCCGCCCCCTTTTTCCACAGAATGAGCGATTTTTCGCACTTTTATGCGCTCAAAGCGTCTGCGGTTTTTCGTAGCCGAATTCCTTCATTAAATTCGGACGATCGCGCCAGTCTTCTTTGACTTTCACGTACGTGGTGAGAAACACTTTGCTTTGCAAAAATTTTTCCATATCCTGCCGCGCAAACGACGATACTTCTTTGATCGCCCTGCCCTGCTTGCCGATTAAAATCGCCTTGTGCGCCTGCTTTTCGCACACGATATCGAGATTGATGTCGTATACGCCGTTTTCGTTCCGCTCGAAGGTGTTGATCACGATCGCGATACCGTGCGGAATTTCCTGATCGAATTTCAGAAGGATTTTTTCGCGCATGATTTCGGCGATCATAAATTTTTCGCTGCGATCGGATACGATTTCTTCTTCGAACACCTTGCCGCCTTCGGGCAGTAAACTCACGAGAAATTCTTTGAGCGCGCGCACGTTTTTCCCCCGCCGCGCGGACACGGGGAACACGTCGGTATCCGCGAGCTTTTCCGCAAACAGCGCGAGATCGCCGGGGATTTTTTCCTTGGGCATAATGTCCGTTTTCGTGTACGCCGCAACGAACGGAATTCCGCTTTTTTCCGCCTGCGCGCGGTATTTTTGCATCAGCGAAAAATCTTCGTCCGTCAGCTTTTCATGCCCGTCGATCACGTATAAAATCGCGTCTACGTCTTTCGAGCTTTCTTCGGTGGTGCGCATCATCAGATCGGTGAGCGCGTTGCGCGCCTTGTAAATGCCGGGGGTATCCACGAACACGATCTGACTATCCTTTTCCGTGAGAACGCCTAAAATCCGATCCCGCGTGGTTTGCGGGCGCGGAGATACGATAGATACTTTTTCCCCCACCATCACGTTGATGAGCGTACTTTTTCCTGCGTTGGCTTTGCCGATCACCGCCACGTAACCGCTTCTCATTGCTTTCGTTTTTCTCTCCTTGGTTTCTCTTTGCTTTTACGCTTCGCGCGTAATGCCCATGCCGCCTAAAATCTCTTCTTCTTTCGCGCGCATTTCCGCTTTGTCTTTCTCTTCGATATGATCGTAGCCTAAACAATGCAGTATGCCGTGAACGATCAGATAATTCAGCTCGCGATAATACGAATGATTGTACTCTTCCGCCTGCTCTTTCGCGCGCTTCACGCAGACGGCGAGCGATCCGATAAGAAGCGCGCCGTCTTCGTCCAGCTCGAACGGGTGTTCCGCTTTTCTGATCGGCTTGCCCTTGATACTTTCAAGCTCGGGGAAAGACAATACGTCGGTCACCTTATCAATCCCGCGCATTTCGCCGTTCAGCCGGCGGATTTCTTCTTCGCCTACGAATTCGCACTCGATTTTCAAAGGCACGTCCGTCTGCACGAAATCCGAAAGCGCGGCTTCGATTTTTTCCGCGTTTTCCCCGTCGATCACGTCCGCTTCGTTTTCGCCGAACGCTTCGAGAATGAATTTCCGTCCGTCCATTTTACTCGCCCTCTTTCTTGCCGTAGTGGATAGAAGGATACTCTACCCGCTTGTGATACACGCCCGTGAGCGCGTTGACGAGCGTGAGCCGAAGCAGCGTTAAATCCGCCATGGTTACGTCGCACTCGGCGAATTGTTCCTGATTCATGCGCTCTTCGATAATCTCGCGCACGCGCTTTTCCACTTCTTCGGGTTTCTTGCTCGTCATCGACCGCGTGACGGCTTCCGCCGCGTCCGCGATCATGATGATCGCCGCGATTTTGCTTTGCGGTTTAGGCCCTGTGTACGAGAAATCTTCTTTATTCACTTCGCCGCCGTACATTTTCTGCGCCTTTACGTAGAAGTAGCGGATCGTAAGCGTGCCGTGGTGCTGCAGCGCGACGTCCGCGAAAAATTCGGGCAGGTGGTTGGCTAAAATCAGATCGTGTCCGTCGATCGTGTGCGAGCGGATAATATCCGCCGAAAGCTCGGGCGTAAGCTCGTCGTGCAAGTTGTAATCGCCCTGATTTTCGGTGAAGTACTCGGGGTGGTGCAGTTTGCCTACGTCGTGATACAAGGCGGCGGCGCGGGCAAGTTCCGCGTCTTCGCCGAGCGCGACGGCGCACTCTTCGGCAAGCTGAGAAACCACGGCGGAGGGATTGTACGTGCCGGGCGCTTCTTCTTTGAGCTTTTTTAAAAGCGGGGAATCGAGCGAAGTGAGTTCGCGCAGGCGGAATACCGTAAGCACCGAAAACATCGCTTCGAAAAGGGGCAAAAAGAGAAGGAAAAGTACCGCCGACGAGATACCGCCGATAAAGCCGTAGCCGAGACTGATCCACATATTGCGCGCCACGCCCGTCTGTTCGAACGCCGTGCCGCCCGAAGCGATCGAAGAAATTTCAAGCAGGAAGATGATGAAATCCATCGGCGCGGCGATTAAAAGTCCCACAAGCACCACGCGAAGACGAGTGCGAAGGCGATTCGAAGCGAAAATGGCGATCATGCCGCTTGAAAACGCGATCATCAGAGCGGAATAGATACTTTGCGCCGAAGGCGCAACGGTGGAAAAGTTATCGAAAATGAACAGAAGCAGCGCGTTGACGATATTCATAAACATTGCGCTTCTTCTGCCGAGCAGAATAAACGTTAAAAGCGCGCACAGCGCCACCGGGCGGGCGTACACGTTGAGCCATTTGCCCGTAAGCACGCACAGAATAAAGCTTAAATCGAGAATGACGAACACGAGCATGATGCTCTTGCCTTCGTACAGTACCGATCTCTCTTCAAAAAAGAAATAAAAGTACGTGATAAATACGAGCAGCATCACGCAGAAGCCGATATAGATATAATTCGCCTTGTTCTCTTCGAGCGTTTGCCTGATATTGCCGAGACTCCCGCCCATTAAAAGCGTGGCTACCGCCACGAGCAATATGAATAAATTCAGCAGGAACAAAAGCGCGCTGCCCCATACGTCGCTCTTCGTCCATCGCCGCATTTTCGATACGTTCGGATTCATTTTTACGTTTTCTCCTTTGTGCCGCCCGGCTGCGCTTCTTCGCCGTTCGCTTTTTCGCCGTTTGATTTCGCTTCGCGTTGTTCTTTTTCGCGTTGTTCTTTTTCGCGTTGTTCTTTGGCTTCGCGCGCTTTTTCGCGGGCTTCTTCGTCTTTTTCGTATGCCTTTACGATGCGCATCACGAGCGGGTGGCGCACCACGTCTTTATCGGAAAGCACGCACACTTTCACGCCGTCTACGTTTTCGAGAATTTTCGCCGCGTGGGAAAGTCCGCTGGACTTGCCGCGGGGAAGATCTATCTGCGTGACGTCGCCCGTGACGACGACGCGGCTGCCTTCGCCCATACGCGTTAAAAACATTTTCATCTGCTCGCGCGTGGTATTCTGCGCTTCGTCTAAGATGATGAACGCCGAAGAAAGCGTTCTGCCGCGCATGTACGCGAGCGGCGCGACTTCGATAACGCCGCGTTCCATGAGCTTTTCGTACTGCTCTGCGCCGAACATTTCCTGCAAAGCGTCGTATAGCGGGCGCAGATACGGATCGACTTTTTCCTGTAAGTCGCCGGGCAGAAAGCCGAGATTTTCGCCCGCTTCCACGGCGGGGCGGGTGAGAATGATTTTTTCCGCCTTTTTCGCCTTGAACGCCGCCACCGCTTTCGCCACGGCGAGATACGTTTTGCCCGTACCTGCCGGGCCGATGCCGAATACCACGGCGTTTTTCTCGATCGCTTCCACGTACTTTTTCTGACCGAGCGTTTTGCACTTGATTTTTTTGCCCGTGGCGGTGGTGGCTACCACGCCGTCGAAAAGTTTTTCGGTTTCTTCCGCTTCGCCCGATTTTGCCGCTTCAACGCAGTATAAAATCTGCCGCTCGTCGATTTTTTCGCCCTTTTCCGCCGCGTTCATCGCCGCTTTCAGCGTTTTTTCGCAAAGTTCCGCCGCGCTCTCTTCGCCCGTGATTTTCAAGGTTAAGCCGTCGGCAAGCGAAATTTCTACCCCGAGTTCGGTTTCGAGCGTTTTCAGATTCTCGTCGTATGCGCCGAGAAGCTCGTACAGCCTGTCCGCCGAGCTTGCCTTGAAATATTTCGTTGTGCGCGCTTCGTTTTTCATTTCGCTTTGCTTTTTTCTCCGTGCCTGTTGTGTTTTTTTCTTGTTTTGCGGCGGCTTAATAGTTGTACGTTTCAATCGCCGTGTATTCGATTTTTACGAGATAGGTTTCGCCGCTCTGCTTTTCGGCTGTCGCGTTTTCCGTGCGGTAGGTTGCGCCGTTTGTTGCGCCGTTTTCGGCTTCGGCGAGATAGAATTTCGCTACGGCGATCGCTTCGGCCGCGCTTTCCGCTTTTATTTCCGCTTCGTATGCGCAGGAAATTTCGGCGCGGGCGATGACTGTGGTCTGCGTGTATTTCTCGCTTTCGCCTTCGCCCGATTTCATGGCGGCGGATACGAGCGGCGCGCCGATTTCGATTTTTTCGCCGATTTTCGCCGCCGCCGCGCCGCGAAGGACGGTAAGGCTTTTCAGCGTGCCTTTATGCCTTGCGCGCATATCGCCTTTTTTCGGCTGCGTTTTTTCAAACGGCGATCTTCGCGCTTCCACGTACAGCACCGTGCCTTTCTTTCTCACCGCCGCGTACCCCGCGCCGTCGAGCGCGAGAATTTTTGCGGAAAGTTCTTCCGCTTGCGCTTCGGTGAGCCTTGTAAACGCGTTTACGCCGCTTTCTTTTACGATACGCTTTGCTTTTTGGCACAACGCGCCGTCGCCCGTGTACACCGCGCTTAACGTGAAACGATCGGCAAACGCCGTGACGAGCAGAAACGCCGCCGCGCCCGCGAGCAAGCCTACGCGGTTTTCAGCGATTTCAGGCGCGGGAAGACGCCCGTTTCGCC
>CALARO010000308.1 GCA_937888935.1 uncultured Clostridia bacterium | reverse complement strand
TAAATCAGCGTATCGAGTTCGCTTGTTGTTTCCTCGGCTTTATAATAGCCGCAAGCAGGACAATACCAATGCCCATCTTTCGGCACAAGATTTGCGCCGCATACGTTACAAATATTTAAATGATTTTTAATCGTTTCCATATCGCCCCTCTTGATAAAGTTTAAATTTATCAATTTCGTCTTTCGTAATTATGTTGTGTGAATTCGCAAGTATTTTATTGCAATCGTCTCGCGTGATTTTTTGCGGATCGCCTGTTTCTATTTCTCGTTTATACGGCTCTATTTTTATTTTTTCGCATATCGCCGTGATGTCGCCGCCACCGTAACCTTCCAATGCCCACGCGAGTTTAGATAAATCAACTTCTTCGTCGCGCTCGATACCGTCAAGCACTTTATGAACAAGAAACTCTCGCGCCGCCTGATCGGGAACGCCAACGTAAATTTGCGTATCAAATCTGCCGCCGCGAAGCATTGCGCTGTCTAATGCCCAAGGACGGTTAGTTGCTGCGATAAGCAACAACATTTTGTTTGCCGACGGCTTGAAACCGTCAACTTTGGTAAGAAACGTTGCCACGAAACGCGCCATTTCAGCATCGGCACCACTTGTTTCGCCGCTACGTTTACTTGCAACGGAATCAAATTCGTCAAAGAAAATTATGGCTTTATCGTGCTTTTCGGCTTCGGTAAAAAGGCTGTCAAGTTGCTTGCTGCTATCGCCCATATATTTGGAAATTAAGTCTTGACAGTTTACGGCAAAAAACTCCGCGTCTACTTCGCCAGCGATTGCGCGAGCAATAAAAGTTTTGCCCGTTCCCGGAGGACCGTAAAGCAGAATTTTACCGCCCGCTTTAATTTTATATTTTTCGGCAAGTTCGGGACGCTGCATCGGTGATAAAACCTTGAAACGGATTTGTTCCTTTACGTCGTCAAGCCCAGCAACGTCGGCAAAAGTAATCTTCGTATCATCGGAAGATTTTTCTTGCGGCTTGAATACAGGTTTACTTTCCGCGTTTTCCGTTTCGGGAACAGCTTCTGCAACCGTCTTTTTATGTACGCATTCTTTTTTTACGAATTCAATTATTTTTACGGCAAGTTTATGGTATTCCATTTTTACGTCGTAAGAAGCCGCGTGAACGGAAATATCGTTAGCGAGTTCCGCCGCCTTTAAAAAACAGTCTCTTGCTGCAGAGATATCCCCTGCGTTGTAATAATCTTTCGCTTGTTGATAAAAGCTTTTATACGCTTCGATTTTAGGTTGATTATTCATAGTTATATCTTACTGTACTGCAATAATTGTGCATTTATTCCAAAGTTCATCAGAATGATAAGCAGCCAATAATTCAGCAGGCACATACACATTGGTTGAAGATAGACCGCTCAATGAATTGATTGTCACCTTAGGCACAGATGTAGAACATATCGTAAGAGTCTGTAAATTTGAACATTCACAAAATGCAAAGTCCTCGATGGACATTATTGCTGATTCTAACGCAAGTTTTTGTATCATACTACAATTTAAAAATGCTCCCTTTGATATATTCTCGCAATCCGTAATTATTACTTCTTTCAAAGTCTGTGGTATATTATAATAATACACAGTAGTATTCCCCCAATATTTACCACTAATAGACGTTGCCTCCCCTGAGTTGTAAAAATAACCATATTGCGCCGTAAGCCCCGTTGGTATGTTTTGATTTCTACTACAATTTACTGCATTTACATCAAAAGATTCAGTATTCAAAAATGAAGCACTTGCAATAGTTGCCTTTTCCGTATGAACAACTGTAAACCCAAATATATACCCTAAAACCGCTTCTTCTTTTAATGCAGTTCGAGATTTTCCAACAAAAGGTAAAGTCATTTTCTCAATACTATTACATCCTATGAAAGTACTTTCTGCTATACATAGAATACCATTTCCAATTGTTACTTCTTTTAATGCCCCACACCATTTAAAAGCCTCATATCCAATAGATGTAACCTCTGAATTTATTATAACGTTTACTAAGCGATTGCAATTAGCAAATGCACTATCCGCTATATTTCCGCTATTAACAACAATATTTTTCAAGTGACTTTTCTCTATAAATTCTATTGCAATCGAGGGAATATCAGCGGTTTCAATCGGACAATATTCAAATGCATCCGCTCCTATATAAATAACACTTTGAGGTATAGATATTTCCGTAAGCATTGTACATTCGGCAAATGATTTATACCCCAATGATTTTACTCCGTAAGAGACATTAATCGCTTGCAAACTCTTACATTGATAAAATGCTTGTGAGTGAATAAATTCAACGTCTTGCGGAATTTCACTTTTTATTATTGTCGTATTTAATGCTTTTACTAATATTTGATGAGGTTTTTTTACACTTCCTATAAACATAGCATTATCGAAAATATTATAAGTCAAATTGCTACAACCGTAAAAAGTTCCTTCGCTAATATCAAAAATATTTTCCGATAAAATCACTTTCGTTAAAGCATTGCAATTATCAAAAATATAACTGCCTAATTTATTTATTTGTTTTGGTATACTATAAGTTTTTAATGATGAGCAATTTTTAAACACAAAATCAGCTAATTCCGTCATAGAAGTCGGAATTTCAAAAGTTTCTACTCCGCTACATCCGGCAAATAAGTACGGCACCATTGTTCCGCCTCTAAGAATGATATGAGTTAATGTATCTGGTATTTTAAATTTTACATATATAGCCCCCGTTGCTTCACTTTTATAATAATCGTACTCATATTCGTCGTTATAATAAAAATTTGTTCCAAAAATTACACCAATACACTTTTCATAATCATACAACCAACCGCCATCTTTGTATCTTCCAGCGAACGGCAAATCAAGTGTCTGAACATTACGACAAACTTCAAAAGCACCGCTAATAATTTCAGTTACATAATCTGGTATAAATATATCAGTAATTTCGTTATTGTATACGCCTGTAATTATACAAGTATTTACGGTAGATCTAAATATAAAATTATTCATCTCATCTTTAATAGCATATTTTGCATACAAAACTTTGTCATTTCCCGCATAACTCCATTTTGTTATACTTTTCCCCTGTTTATCTGTATAAGCGATAGCAAAATCCGAACTATACCATCCAATAAACTCAAATCCCAAATCAATATTTTCAGGTAATTCCAATTGAAAATCAGAATCAAAGCTAATTTGCGCTTGTGTACTTTTTAATGATTTTCCGCAAGCATCAAGCGTTATGGTATACGGAATAGCTTTCCACACGGCATATAAAGTAACACTTTCCTCACAAGGCATTACATATTTCTCTGTATCCGTTACAATAATATCACCACTTACCGTTTCCGCCCATCCAACAAAACTATAGCCAGTTTTTTCAAATGTGTTTTTCGGCAAAACTATCGTTTCGTCTGAATACACTTTCAAAGATGACATATCACCTGAATCAGAAGTATTTCCATCAAAATAAAGCGTATTTAGATTTGCCGACCATACTGCATACAAAATATATTTTGAAGCAGTTCCCATTTTATATTGAGCGCAATCATTATATATTTTTTCGCCACTTTTTGAAATCGCCCACCCGGAAAAAGTATACCCTTTCTTAGAAAACGCACACTTATACAGTATATCGCTTGTGTCTGTCTGTATTGTTTGACTATTCATTGAGCCTATGCCGCCATTGGCATTAAATTCTACAGTATTATTGTTAGCCTTCCAATTAGCAGTAAAAGAGCGGTTTCCAATACTGCCTTTTTCAACAATTACCTTAGTCGCCTGTTCGATCAAATCTGTACCACTCCATCCGATAAAAGCATATCCTTCTCGAACAGGATTATTTAGTATAAAATCATTTGACTCTACCGTATACTGATTCGGATTAGTTGTTCCGATTCCATTATTTAAAAAATACGTAATTGTGTAATAAACAAGATTCCATTTTGCATACAAGGTATATTCTGGTTTTACCCCCATTTTATAAACGGCTTCCTCGGAATAAATTTTTTCCGATGTAGCAGACATTGCCCATCCCGCAAAACTATATCCTCTTTTTGTAAACGTACAAGCAGACAAGCGCACCGTTTCATCCGTTTGAATTTTCATATCTTCCATACTGCCCGTTCCGCCATTGGCATCAAAATGCAAAGTATTCAGATTGGCAGTCCAATGAGCCTCATATATACGATTTCCGATTGAACCGACTTCAATTGTTACCATAACTTGCTCACCAATTATATCAGTTCCGCTCCACCCGCTGAAAATATAACCTTCGCGCGTCGGATTATTTAAAATAAAAGTTTGGGTTTCAATTGTATATTCTGTCGGATTATTGCCTGCGATTTTTCCATAATTCAAGTTATAAGTAATTGTATATTTAGCGGGAAGCCACTGTGCATACAAAACATTCTCCGCGTATACACCCATTTTATAAACGGATTGATCAGCATAAACTACTTTTCCTTCCGCCGATTCAGCCCATCCTGCAAAATCATACCCCTTTTTTTCAAAAAGATTACGCGGCAAAGTTGCACTATCATCCGTTCTGATATACGCGTTTTCCATATCACCGGTTCCACCGTTTGCATTAAAATGCAAGGTATTCGTATTTGCTTGCCAAATCGCAAACAAACGATACTGGCTTTTCGTTCCCATTTTGTAATCTGCGGCGTCATCATAAACTTTTTCGGTAGATGTAGTCCCCCAACCGATAAACGTATATCCGACACGAGTAAAAATACATTCATTTAACTTTGCAGTACCGTCGGTTGCAATCCTTTGATTTTCCATAGCACCAACGCCACCGTTTGCTTCAAATATAATACTA
The DNA here is from genome assembly GCA_937888935.1 of uncultured Clostridia bacterium. GTDB lineage: Bacteria > Bacillota > Clostridia > Christensenellales > Borkfalkiaceae > Scatosoma. The sequence goes on along the minus strand of CALARO010000308.1, from coordinate 1,126 downwards.
TTTACATTTGCTTCCCATTGCGCCTGTACTGTAATTGCGTGTTTATAATTATAAGGTTGAAGCGACGATCCTTTTTCATTTGTCAATTTTTCTGTTGAATCTGTTGAATTGAGTATCCATCCTAAAAATGTATACCCGTCGCGATTTATAGGAGAAATTACATATTCTTCGCCATACTCGACTACAACAGAATCAATTATTTCACTATTTTCATTAAGAATTTTTACTTTAAAGCCCGCAGTAATTTTCACGTTTTGGCTCAAGCCGTCTTTCCAATCATCGGCAAAGCCGGTTAAATCGTCTTTCGCCCCCTCGATAATAATTTTTTCCAAAGTATCGCATTTTGCAAAGACTCTTTCACCTACCGACTGAATTGTTTCAGGGATTGTTACCGAACGCAATTTAACACAACCATAAAAAGCTCGCGCGTCAATAATTTCAACGCCTTGCAAATCAATCGTTTCAAGCGATTTACAATTATAAAACGCTTCGACACCGATTTTTTTCAAATTTGTTTCGTTAATTTCTCCGCTCTCGTTTTTCAATGCAAGTGCAATAATTTCGTTTTGCGCTGTATTTTTAATAAAATCAAAGCGTAAAAGTTTTAACGAAACACAATCTTTAAACGCGCTATTGCCGATTTCTATGATAGTGGCTGGCAATGTTATCGTTTCAATATGAGTATTTCCCGAAAAAGCGTTATCGTCAATTTTAGTAACTTGTTTTCCGTTATATTCCGCAGGAATAATCACATTGGTTTCTTTAAAATATTTTCCGCCAAAAACGGTATAGCCCGTTTCGTTTTCAATAAATTTTAAAGCCGATTCTGTTTTGTAATAGCCGATTCCGCTGAATATAGCCAACGCAATCACGGCAACAAATACAGCCACAAGCGATAAAATTCTCACCTGCCGTTTTTTGCGTTTCCTAGCCGCCGCCGATCGCCTTTGTTCTTCCTGATAATCTATTTGTTTCTTTGCGATGGAAGCATATCGGTCCGCGGCGCGTTCATCGCTTGCCGAAGCGGCTATAACACTACTAAAATCTTCCAGATCGGCGATTTTTTTATTTTGCTTTATTAAATCGTCGTTGTTACGGCAATTCAATTTTGCTTGCAGCAATCCCC
>CALARO010000307.1 GCA_937888935.1 uncultured Clostridia bacterium | reverse complement strand
CGACGGCTATTCGCTTCGCCCGTTTGTGGGCGCGTGCGCGTTGAAATGCGGCGAAAATCAATCCGCCGAAGCGTTTTTCGAAGAAAATTTCGAAGAATATTTTTCCGTCAGCGAGCAGCTTCCCACGCGTTTTAAGCTTGTAATCGGCGATAAATCCGGCGATAAAGCGAGCGAAAACGGCGAAGAAAACAGCGGCGAATATCTTTGCGCGGCGTTGCAGTCGTTGCCGGGCGCGGGAGATAAGTGGCAGGAAACGGCGAAAGAGAAATTATCCGCGTTTTTAAAGGAATACGAAAAAACGAAAGACGCGGAAAAATCGGCGCAAAAAATTTTCGGCAGAATTTCCTGCGAAGAAAATCGTGCGCTGCAATACAAATGCAACTGTTCGAAAGAGTATCTGAAAGGCGTGTTAAGCTCGCTCGGCAAAAACGAACTCGAAAGCATTTTAAAAGAGCAGGGCGCGGTGAAAATTCATTGCCGCTACTGCAATACAAACTACGCGTTCACACGGGAAGATCTGAAAGACCTCCTTTCGGTTTAAATTTCGCGCGCCGCGTGTAAATATATAAGGGAATATATAGGGAAGTATCAATCGGAGCAGAGAAAAAATGTCGGGAAAAGTGCGTAAAATTGATTATGGCAGGCGGCTTCTGAAGTCGCAGGCGGAAAAAAGTTTCGGCGAGGGCGATTACCTTGCCGCGCTTCGCTTTACGCACCGCGAAATCGAGCTTTACGGCGGCAACGCCGATTCCTACGCGCGTCTTGCCGACGCCTACGAAAATATGGGATTGTACACGTCCGCGCTGAATTGCTGGTTTCGCTATACGGATTGCTGCCCCCCTGAAGATTTGCCCGATGCCTACGAAGGACTTGCCGTCAATTTTTTAAATCTCGGCAACGAAGCGCAGTCCGCGTACTACTATAATAAACTTGTCGATTCCGACTCCACGCTTACGGGCGAAGATAAATTGCAGATCGCCGAAGCGTTTGCGCGCGATAAAGATACGGGTTTCCGCTTTGTGTACCCGCCGAAAATCGCCGATTTCCGCGAAGAAGTGGAAAAGAGCGGCATCGCGCTCAAATCGGGCGATCTTCAGGGAGCGATAGATACGCTTTCGGGAATTCCCGAAGGCGCGAAAGAATATCCCGCCGCGCAGGAACTTCTCGCCGTGGCAATGCTTTTAAACGGCGATACCGAAGGCGCGGAAGAAACCTGCCTTGCGCTTTTAAAGAAGAACGAAAACGACGTGCAGGCGCTCGCCACGCTTTCCGCCCTGTATTCCGAAGAAGATAAAAAGCGCGAAAGCCGCGAGATCGCCGATAAACTGTGCGCGCTCGAAGGCACTACGGCGGAAGAGAAATATAAAATCGCCACGGTGGCATGCGAAAACGGCATGCACGATAAAGCGCTCGATCTGTTTTCGCAGCTCGAAAAAGAATTTCCGTTCGACGGCAATTTGTTGTATTTCAAAGCCGTAGCCGCCGCCGAAAGCGGCAACGACGCGCTTGCGGAAGCGGCGTTTTCCAAACTCGTCTGCATCTATCCCGAAGCGGAAGTATCAAGGTATTATCTTTCCGCGCTGCGGCTGCATAAAGTTTCGCCCGAAGAGTACGAACGCCCGCCGTTCACCTACTTTTATCGTATTCCCGAATTTGAAAAATTCATCCGCACCGAAGAAATCAAGTATTTCTTGAAGCACAAAACCGCGCAGACGAAAGAAGAAGCCGAACGGCTTCTCGGTACGGGCGTCCTTGCGTGGACGTTCGACGAGATGGACGGCACGGAACGCTATCTTCAATCGCTCGCCGCGGAGTGCGCGGCAATCGGCAGGGCGAAGGGCAGCGAAAAATGCGATCGTTTTCTGCGCGGCATGCTGCTCGATTGCGATGTCGACGCCGCCGTGAAAATCCGCGCGTTGAAATTGATCTTCGCCGCCAACTACGAAGATCGCTTCGGCGCGGTGTTCTGCAATCTTTATAAAGAAGTGCATATTCCGCGTATTCTGATCGGCAGAAAGAAAAATCGCGTTTTCGTCAACGCCTTTGCCGATGTATCCAGCAAATTCGGCATCATCGGCGATAGATACGAACGCCGTATCGTGCGTGCCGCGCAGGAAATTTACGTCGGCTTGCGCGATTGCGATCTGCTCGATATAATCGCCACGGAAAACGCGCTTTCCGCCGCGATTTATATCGCAAGCGGACTTCGCGAAGCGGGCGACGAAATCAAGGATATCTGCGCGTTTTTCGGCGCAAACGAAACGGAAACGGAAGCGATTTTAGAAGCCGCCGGCGTTTTCCCGCAGCCTGAAGAAGCAATCCGTCACGGCTCGCCGTACCGCGATCGCGGCGGCGCGCAGCACGGCGAAAACAAAAGCCCCGATAAAGCATAACAAGGCATAAAAAAGCATAAAAAAGCGTAAAAAACATAAAAAACGGAGAGAACAATGGAACTTGTAGATTTCGACGGTTTATTCGATAAAAAACTCGCGGAATATATGAAGAAAAACGGCGGCAAACGCACCGAAAAGGAATGGGAAGACGTCATTCCGCAACTGTACAAAAAATTCGGCGATACATATCTTCCGAAGTACGGCTGCACGCCCCGGCAGTACTATGCCCGCATGAACGACGGCGAGCTGATCGCCGCGCTTCGCGAGCATTTGCAAAGCGGCGTACCCGTGCCGGAATTTCTCTGCGCCGAAGCGGAAAAACGCCGTCCCACGGAACAAATTCTCGAACTTCTCGATTCTTCCGACGAAGAAACCGCGCTTTACGCCGTGCATTTCATCGGCGACGATCCGCTCGCGTTCGATAAATATTTTGCCGTGCTTGAAAGCGGCGAAAAGGGCGAAGACGTAGAAAACGAAGTGGCGGAATGTTTAAAATCCGCCGCCGATCAGGTGAAAGACCGCGCGCTTGAAGCTTACAATAAATATAAAGAGCAGGCAAACGCGGCGGCGAAAGTCGCGAACGGCGAAGAAAAAGCGGCAAACGAAAAGCGCGCGGAATACATGCTCGAAATTTTATCGCGCGTCACGCTCGGCAGCGACGAAATTTTTAATACGCTTTTAAACGCGTTCGGCGAAAACGAAGAAAAAATTCCCATGCGCGCCTCGTACCTCGCCGCCTATGGCGACGAACGCGCGCTTCCCGCGCTTTTAAAGCGCATCGAAAGCCGCGAAATCGGCTTCAACGAATTTCGCGAACTCAAATACGCCATCGAATCGCTCGGCGGCGAATACAACGAACCGCGCTCGTTCGATCACGACGAAGATTTCTTGAAAATCGAAGACCAATCGCAGAAAGAAGGTTTTTCCGCCATCGGCGATTTGTCGTAAGATCCGTCATAAGATCCGCCCTGAGATCTGTCGTAAACGCACGAAAAACCGCATAAAAGAAAAATTTCCCGCATATAGTAAAGCATAACGCTATTGCGGGATTTTTGTTTGCGGAAAAATGCAAGTTACGGCGAAAACGGGAGGTTTTTTCAATATGCAGGAATACAACGTATACGAAGATATGTCAAGCCGCGCCGGCGGCGGAATCTACGTAGGGGTGGTAGGGCCGGTACGCACGGGCAAATCCACCTTCATCAAGCGGTTTATGGAACGCCTTGTCATCCCGTATGCCGCCGACGGCAGCAAAAAAATCATGGTAGACGAACTGCCGCAGTCCGGCTCGGGCAAAACGGTAATGACCACCGAGCCGAAATTCGTGCCTGCCGAGCCTGCGGAAATCGCGCTGAAAGAAGGCGTCACGGCAAAAATACGGCTCGTGGACTGCGTAGGTTTCGCCGTAGAAGGGGCGAGCGGCTTCGAAGAAGACGGCAAACCGCGCCTTGTAAAAACGCCGTGGAGTAAAGACGCGCTCGAGTTTACGGCGGCAGCGGAACTCGGCACGGAAAAAGTCATCAAAGATCATTCCACGATCGCCGTGCTTGTCACCACCGACGGCAGCGTGGCGGAAATTCCGCGCAAAAACTACGAAAAGGCGGAAGAGCGCACCGTAAAAGAGATTAAAAAGCAGAAAAAGCCGTTCGTCGTGGCGGTAAACTGCAAAGATCCGAACGCGCCCGCGGCGGTAAAACTCGCGGCGAATCTCGAAAAGAAGTACGGCGCGCCCGCGATCCCCATCAACGCGGAAGAGATGAGCGAAGAAGACATCCGCGCGATTTTCAGAAAAGCGTTGCTCGAATGGGTGCGCACGCTGCCCGAAAAACACGCCGTCATCGCGGGCATCGAAGAAAAACTTCGCGCCGCGGCGGCAAAGCTCAACAAAATGCAGGATTGTTTCGCGCTTGAAAATATTTTCGGCGAATCGGACGGCATTTCCTGCGCGGACGGCGTGGCGATGGATCTCGGCAAAGGCGTGGCGGAAGTGCGGCTCGAAGCGAGCGCAGAACTGTATTTTAAGGTGCTTTCCGAAGAGTGCGGCGAAACGATCGGCAACGATTCCGAACTGCTCGCCTACGTAAAATCGCTCGCCGAAGCCAAGCGCAACTACGATAAAATCAAAGCCGCTATGGAAGAAGCGGACGAGTGTGGTTACGGCGCTGTGCCGCCTTCCAAAGAAGATATGCGCCTTTCCGAGCCGAAGCTCGTGAAAAAAGGCTCGGGGTACGGGGTGGCATTCCACGCCGCCGCGCCGAGTTACCACGTGATCAAGGTAGACGTCACGGGCGACGCCGCGCCGATCATCGGCACGCAGAAGCAGGGCGAAGACTTTGCGAAAGAGCGCATCGCCGAGTACGAAGAAGACGAAAACAAGGTGTGGGACACCAATATTTTCGGCAGATCTCTGCGCGACGTTGTCGCGGAAGATATGGCGCGCAAATCGTATGCCATGCCCGCCGAAGTGCGCAAAAAAATGCGCCGCGCCGTGGGCAGAATCGTCAACGAAGGCAAGGGCGGCGTAATCTGCATCCTGCTTTGAAAACCGGCAGCCGATCGCTGAAAAATTTTTTGAAAAAAAGCCGGAAAATGTTTCGCCAAATCGTTGACAAGCGCGAAAAACTATGATATACTACCCATACAAAAACGTTTTTTCGAAACTTTCGCCGGCGCGCAGCGCGCGCCGCGCGAAAAATACAAAAGAAAAAGCGGGAGAAGTATGAATCGTTCGGAAAGCGGCGCTGTGCCGCGAAGCAAGCAGGAATGTACGAACGTCATTCCGGACTACGATTATCTTTTCGCAGAAACCACCACTAAAAAAGGGAAGAAAAAGAACGGATTTTTTGGCAAAATCATTAAAATGAATTTTTGCCCGCTGTTTTTTTCTTCCCTTCTTTACATACTGCAAACCGCGCCCGTGTGGCTGATGCCGCTCGTCACGGCGGACATTATCGACGTCGTCACTCGCGCCGTCGGCGGGGCGATCACGGCGCAGGTCGCGCTTCACAAGGTCGCGATCGACGCGCTCGTCATCACGATCGCCATTTTGCAGAACGAGCCTACAACGCTTTTGCGCATGACGCTTATCAGTAAAATGCTGCGCCGCACAAGCGCGGGTATCAAAAGCTGCGTGGTAAGAAAACTGCAAAGCCTTTCCATCACCTACGCCAAAGATATGGAAACGGGGAAAATCCAGTCGAAATTTTTAAAGGATACCGACGCGACGGATACGTTGTTTTCCTCGCTTGTGAATACGATTATACCCAATATCATCAGCGCGGTGATCGCCACGGTGATCGCGTTTTCGAAAAACGGCATAGTCGCCTTGTTTTTCCTGTGCGTCGTGCCGTTCAACGTAATCCTTTCGCGCCTGTTTTCCAAAAAAATCCGTTCGCGCTACCGCGAGCTTCGCATGCGCACCGAAACGATGAGCGCCCGCCTTGCCGCCATGCTCGAAATGATGCAGATCACCAAGGCGCACGGACTCGAACAAACGGAAATTTCCGCCGTAAACACTTCGATTTCGGGCGTTGAAGAAGCGGGCAAAAAGGTGGACGTCACTTCCGCGCGTTTCGGCTCGTGGGCGTGGTGCTTAAATACGTTTTTATCCGCCGCCTGTATGGTATTCTGCGCCGTGCTTGCGGTGAAAGGCAAAATTTCCGTGGGCGACATCGTGCTGTATCAGACGATGTTCGTATCGCTCAGCGCCTACGTGTCTACACTCGTCAATGTCATACCGTCGCTCGGCGCGGGGTTCGACGCGCTATCTTCCGTTTCGGAAATCATGAGCGTGAAAGACGTGGAAATGAATATCGGCAAACTTTCCGTGCCTGCGATTTCCGGCAGCGTGGAATTTAAAAACGTGTATTATAGATACCCGGGCGCGGAAGATTATATCATCAAAAATTTTTCGCTGAAAGTCAGGGCGGGGGAGTGTATCGCCGTCGTCGGCTCGTCCGGCTCGGGCAAGTCCACGATTATGAATCTCATCATCGGCTTTTTAACGCCCGTTTCGGGGTGCGTGCTTGTAGACGGAAAGCCGCTTGACGAGTGCAATTTGTCGGAATACCGCCATCATATTTCCGTCGTCCCGCAAAACAGTATTCTGTTTGCCGGCTCGATCCGCGATAATATCACCTACGGCCTTACCCGCTATACGGAAGAAGAGCTGCAAAAGGCGGTGAAACTTGCCGATTTGTCCGAAGTCATCGCGGGGTTGCCGCATGGAATTGATACGGACATCGGCGAACACGGCGATAAACTTTCGGGCGGGCAGAAGCAACGCGTCACCATCGCCCGCGCGCTCATCCGCAATCCCGCGATTCTCATTTTCGACGAAGCCACAAGCGCGCTCGATAATATCTCGGAATATCACGTGCAGAAAGCCATTTCTTG
>CALARO010000306.1 GCA_937888935.1 uncultured Clostridia bacterium | reverse complement strand
GAAAACCACCCGCCGTAAGTGCCGCCGTAATTTTTCGGGGAATACCCGCCGAAACTCACGGGCGAATCGTCGATCGGGGTGGCGGGGGATAATAACCCTTCTTCAAACGCGGGCGCGTAGGCGCAAAGCGGCTTGAAAAGCGAAGCGGGCGACCTGGCAATATCGCCGCAGGTGGAATAGTACGCCACAAAACCGCCGCTTGCAAGATCGAGCGCGGCGGATATAATATCGCTGCGTTCGTCGTTTTCCCGCAAAGCGCAGGTATCGGAAAGCGTTTTTTGCAGCGACGGATCGAGATAGGTGAAAATGCGGATTTCGCCGTTTAAGCGCAGCGAATTTTCGTCGGCGAGCCGTTCGAGTTCGTCGTAGCAGCGCGCAAGGTAAGAAGAATCCGCCGAAGAAACCGCGTTTTGCACGGGCAAAGGCGCGTTCTCCGCTTCGAGCTTTTCGGCTTCGGAAATATGCCCGTTTTTTTGCATTGCTTCCAGCACGAGCGCGCGGCGCGAAAGGCACTTCGCGGGGTTTTTGAAAGGCGAATAATTGTTCGGCGACTTCACGATGCCCGCAAGCAACGCGCCGTCGGCAAGAGAAAGATCTTCGGGGGATTTAGAAAAATAAAATTCCGCCGCGCTTTTCACGCCGAAGCAGCTATGCCCGAAATAAATGGAATTTAAGTATTTTTCGAGAATTTCGTCTTTCGTGTAGCGCGCTTCAAGCTCGCTTGTCAGTTTCAGTTCCAGAAGCTTTCTTTTAATGGTTTTTTCCTGCGAAAGGTGCGTATTTTTAATCAGCTGCTGCGATATGGTAGACGCGCCTTCTTTAAAGGAATGAGCGCGGAAATTATTCCACGCGGCGCGGGCAAGGCGGATATAATCCACGCCGCCGTGCGAATAAAAACGCTTGTCTTCCGTGTCGATAAAGGCGAATTTCACCTGCTCGGGCAGGGCGGAAACGGAAAAATTGCGGTTCGCCGCGCCGATCAAAAGCGTATGCACCGCCTCGTCGTTTTTATCGAAAACGCGGACTTCGTCTTTGCAAAGCGCGAGTTTATTCTCGTCGAGCCGCGCGTTTTTCGTCACCGCGAGAAATACGATTCCCGAAACGAAAAAGAACGCGAAAAACAAAATTACGATTGTAAGCAGAATTTTTTTAGCCGTTTTCATCGCTTGATAGTATAAGTTTTTTGCCCGATTTTATGAGTAAAAACCGCAAAAAATGCCCTGAAAACTGCGAAAAAACACCCGAAAATGCGTGTAAAACGGGGCAAAAACGGGTATATTGACTATGAAAAACCGCAAAAAACGCCGGAAAAACAGGCAAAAATCAAAGAAAAATCGCGGTTTTCGGGAGAGTTTTATGCAAAAAATAGCGTTCTTCGATGCCAAAGAATACGATAAACCGTCGTTTGAAAAGTGTGCGGAAAAATACGGATTCAAATTTAAATATTTCGAAACGAAACTTTCGGAAGACACCGCCGACCTGGCAAAGGGGTGCGACGGCGTGTGCGTTTTCGTCAACGACGATTTAAGCGCGCCCGTGATTGATAAGCTGCACGAATTGAAAATTCCCGTCGTCGCGCTGCGTTGTGCAGGATTTAACAATGTGGATCTGAAACACGCGAAAGGCAGGCTCACGGTGATGCGCGTGCCTGCGTATTCGCCGTATGCCGTGGCGGAACATGCGATGGCAATGCTTTTAACTTCCGTGCGGCGCGTGCATAAAGCGTATATCCGCACGCGCGATTTCAATTTCAGTTTAAACAGGCTTTGCGGCTTCGATCTGCACGGCAAAACCGTGGGCGTAGTGGGTACGGGGAAAATCGGCAAGGTGTTTATTGATATTTGCAAAGGCTTCGGAATGAAAATTCTCGCCTACGATAAATTCCCAGGCAAAGAAGATTACTACGTGCCACTCGACGAGCTGATGAAAAAAAGCGACGTGATCTCGCTGCATTGCCCGCTCACAGACGAAACGCACCACATGATCAACGAAAAGACGATTTCCGAAATGAAAAAAGGCGTGGTGATCGTGAACACCTCGCGCGGCGGACTTATCGATGCCGAAGCTCTTCTGCAAGGCATTAAAGAGAGAAAAGTGGGCGCGGCTTGCCTTGACGTGTACGAAGAAGAAGGCGACGTATTCTTCCGCGATATTTCGGGGCATATTTTAGAAGACGATAC
>CALARO010000305.1 GCA_937888935.1 uncultured Clostridia bacterium | reverse complement strand
TCCAATTCTTCCCCGCCGAAATCGATAGAGTTTTGCAGGGAATAATAGCCAAGCACATACGAAGCGATGCCCGCGTTGATGCGTTCGGACATATACAAAACGTCGATCGGTTCGGAAATCAGGAAAGGCGCGTCCTGCGTACCGCTGCCGGACATCTGCGACTGCGCTTTTTCCACGCCGTCCGCCGTAATCGTCACGTTGCTTCTCACGTTTCTCAGCGTATACGTGTACGTTCTGCCGTTCACGTCTGAAGCTTCCAGCTCGTTATCGCCGGCTTTCACCACGGGCGTACCCGTATAGAACACGCTCACGGTAAGCGAAAACGAAACGCTCTCGCCTTTTTTCACCGGGATTTCGGAATTTTCCGAATTGTAGCGAATCCCTTCCGCCGCTTCCGCAAACGAAACGGAATATTGCGAATCGTCGCCGGGGGTAGGCTCAGGCTCGTCGGTTTTTTTATTTTTGCACGCGGCAAGCGCGCCCGCGCCGAGCGTGGCTACGAATAAACACGATACGATCGTCAGTAATTTCTTTTTCATCATGCACTCCGTAAGTAAATATCTTTTCAGCTTACCCAAAGTTTTGCCAGCAGAAAAATCGCGGCAAGGGCAAGGAACATACAACAAATCAACGGCAACATTGCCAGAAACGCCCCGCGGATCGCGGCACGGCGTTCCTTTCTCGTCATCTTCACGGGCGGCGGCTGATTTTCTCCGCCCCCGTTCTTTTTTTTGTGCGGATTATACCAACGAAAACCTTCCACGTTCATGTCGGCTATCGTGGTCTGCGTATCCAGATCGTCCCGCTTTTTTTTCGACATCCGTTTTTCCGCCTTTTTCTTTGATTTTCAGCTTTTTTTCTGCTGAATTTAAGGGTTTTTCGTTGATTTTCAGCCGTTTTTCTGCCGTTTTCGGGCGTTTTTCGGCTGTTTTTAAGCATTTTTTTGCCGTTTTTCAGGCAATTATTCGGCTTTTTCAGCCTGTTTTGCCGCTTCCGCAGCGGCTTTTTCGCGTTCCGCGCACTCGATTTCTTCTTCAAACGCGGCTTTTTCTTCTGCCGTGTCGTACAAATGGCAGGCGCAGAAATGTCCTTCTTCCACCTCTTTATACGGCGGGCGGGGCTTTTCGCAAAACTTCCTGG
>CALARO010000304.1 GCA_937888935.1 uncultured Clostridia bacterium | reverse complement strand
GAAAAATGCTATCTTTTTAGGTGTAAATCATTAATTAAGTTTTTGATTTAAACAACTTTTTAATCATAGCAAGGGATATTATGAGAATGATAAAACCCCCACATATATATGGAAAAAACTTATAAAGAAACATTGTATTATAAAAATTATTTGCAAAATATTTCAATGTTCCGGTAAAAGTGAATAACGACCTGAAATTATCGGCAATCGGAGAAATGCATAAAGGTAATATCGGCGAAGATGTGGAAAACGCATTGTTGTTGCACGTTGGCGTAGGTATAGGCGGCGCGCTGATATTCAATCGTAAAGTGTACAGCGGGCGGCGTGGATTTGCGGGTGAGATCGGTATGCTTTCCGTTTTATTCAACGGCGTACAATATACATTTGACGGTGTTTGTTCGTTGATCGGAATGAAAAAATATTTGCAAAAAAAGTATAATGTGGATTTTTCGTACAAAGAAATTGTCCAAAAATATAATGAAGGCGATGAAATTGTACATACTCACGTAAATGAAACGGCGAAAGTAATGGGAAAAGTACTAAAAGATCTCACTGAATTTTTGGAGTTTGACGAGGTGATTATCAGCGGTTTCGCGGTGGATTTCGGTGCGGAATATCTTGAAATTGTTCAGTCGGAGTTGGATAAATCGCTGAACGGAACCGTGGCTAAATATTCGGCTTTAAAGGGGCATGCAAGCATGATTGGAGCGGCACAAAAGGCTACGGAAAATTTGACGGCAACGCTTTTTTGAGCGGACGGAAAAAAATAATTGCGGAGGAAATTCAAAAATATGAAAAGAATCGGAACGGTTTTAAAATCTTGGGCGGCTGTATTGCTTGCATGCTTGTTTACGTTTTCGTTTGCGGCTTGCGAAAATAAGCAGGAGAGCGAAAAGGAATTTACGGGACTGGTATTTGCAAATGCGAGTTACGTATACGACGGCAAAGAGAAGGAACTTGTACTGCAAGGTGCTCCCGACGACGCACAGGTGGTATACGAAAACAATAAACGTACGATGGCTGGGCAAAGCGATGCAACTGTAAAAGTGAATAAAAATGGTTATAAGGAAGCCGTTCTTTCGGCTAAACTTACGATATCGAAACGTCCTCTTCTGATTTCCGCACAGAACGCGGAAAGAGAGGAAGGCGAGGAAAATCCTCAATTTAAAGCGGATATATCCGGTTTTGCCGATGGAGAAAACGAATCGGTTTTAAAGGGGAATTTAAGTTTTTCGTGCAGTGCCGATAGCGAGAGTCCGGCGGGTACATATGTAATAAAACCAGAAGGATATACGGCGGATAATTACGAGATTACTTATGAAATCGGAACGCTTACGGTTACGGGAAAACCGATTATAAGAACTTTATCGGTGCCGGAATTGGAAGAGCGGATTTATTATACAGGCGAAATAATTGCCTTTAATGCAGCGGTGTTGCAAAACGGAGTGCCTACGCAGGAAGAAGTAACGGTTACGGGAAACGGAGTCTCGTTTGAAAACGGCAAATTGACGATTACCGGCTACGGCAAATTATCGTTCACGGTAAGTGCGAATGGGTTTGAAAATGTAACGCGTGAATTGACGGCTTATCATAAAGTGGAAACTCTTGCGGATTTCAATGCGATAGGGGAAACGCGTCAATCACGTCGGCAGAATTATATTTTAGTAGATGATATAGATGCAAAGGGAAAAACAATTTACACTGTGGCAAACTATGAAGATAGTTCACAGGAGGCAGATCAGTTTTACGGAGTGTTTGACGGGAACGGACATACGATATCGAATTGCGAACCTATAGCCCGTTGTAACAAGACTACCAATTGCTCTTTATTTGGTCAGGTGAACGGAAAAGGAGTGATTCGCAATTTGAATGTAGTGAATTGTAACGTGAGACAAATGGGTGGGGGGCTTGCAACAGCAAATTACGGCACGATAGAAAATTGTTTTATTTCTGCAACAATAACAGGCGTATCCAATGTAAATAACCCTTCGGGCGGAATTGTGAGTAAAAATGGAGGCAAGATTAAGAACTGCGTGGCGGTGATTACTGCGGGGAGCGGAGTGACGAACGCATTCGCCGGAGGAATTGCGGGACGAACTGTAAATAAAGTTTCCGTAATAGAAAACTGCTACTTATATTCGGAAACGTTTGAGATATTTGAAACGTCGGCGTCGGGAGATACGAATGATTTAAGAAAAACAACGAACGCGCAAGCGGTAAAAACCGCCGAGGCGTTGAAAGCCCTTGATTATTCGATGTTCGATTCCGCTATCTGGGATTTCAGCGGCGAATATCCGAAAGTAAAAAGTGCAGGCTTAAAGGGAAGACGGCAATGAAAAAATTGTGTGAATTATTTCTCTTTATTCTTTTAGCGGCATCTTGCGTAGGTATATCGGCGTGTAATAACGGCGCCGTGCTCCCCGAACAACCGTCGCAGAAACAAGAAGAAAGTACTGATGTGCCGGCGGACTCTATATCCGATGACGGGAACGAAGAAAAGCCTGATAACGGCAAAGAAAATAATAACGGAATCTGGACGGGGATAAGAAACCCCGACAAATAATTATAATGGAGGAAACTTTATGAATGTGCAAAAGAAGAAAACGTACGAAAAAACCTCGCTTGCGGTCTTTGAGTTTGAAGCAAACGATGTTGTTGCTACAAGCGGCGCAGGGGGGGGGGTAAAAGAGGTCGGTTGTGAGTGGTCGTTCGATATTCCGGGCGATAATATTTGGGGGTGAAAAACATGAAAAAAAGTAAGATAATTGTTTTGTCGGTGATATGTTGCGGGGCGAGTTTGATTGCGGGCATCGCGGCTCAAAGGAATTTTGTTGTTGATGCGGAATCTGAGAGCGTGAAAACGTTTGAAAATTATTTTGTTGCGGGGGGATCCGTTCGCGTAGTTGATGACGAATACGGCGCGGGAATTCGCTTCCACGTAATGATGAGTGAAAACGATTACGCCGAGAATGTGACAGACGGTGTAACAACGGGAACGTTGATTTTGCCGAAATCTTTGCTTACGGACGGCGAACTCACGTTGGAAAATACCAACGCGCTGAATGTCGAAACCACCGACGTTTGGGAAAAAACCACGTATAACGACGCTGCGTATATGCAATCGATTGCCTATGTGTATAATATACCCGCCGAAAACTATGGGTCGGACTTGTATGCGCGCGGGTATGTAAAGTCCGGCAATGAAATTACGTATACGGAATTATCGGCGCCCATGTCGATGTCGTGGGTGGCAAAAGACGAATATAACGATACGAATTCACTTCTGACCGCCGAACAGAAAAAAACGTTGAAAGAAACATATATCGATTTTTCCGTGTCTTATCATATCGATGGCGAAGAGTCGGTTGATGACGTAATATCGTACGGCGAGAAATTAGCGAAACCGCAAGATCCCGTAAAAGACGGATATCGTTTTAAGGGATGGTTTGATAAAAGCGGTAATAACGAATGGGATTTCAATAATAATTCGGTAAGCGGAATTACTAATCTTTATGCAAAATTCGTAAAAACGTATAAGGTTACGTTTACCGACGGCGGAAGCAACAGTATCGTGAAAGAATATGAAGAGAATGAAACGATTGCAGACGCCGATCTTCCCAATTTTACTTCCAATACTTTAATTCATAAAGGCTGGAAAAGTGAAATCGATAAAACCGTAACGAAAGACGCTACATATACGGCAATGATGTATCATCCTGTTAAGACGCTTGCGGATTTCAATGCGATCGGTTTGAGTCAGCAATCGCTTCGGGAAAACTATATTTTAACGAATGATATCGATGCGACGGGCGAAACGATCAACACTTTGGCGCATGATGATAAGAAAACAGGCGATAAGGGGTGGTCTTTTTGGGGCGTGTTTGACGGAAACGGACATACGATATCGAATTGTACGCCAACCACTTCTACGGCAAATAAAGGCTACAACTGTTCGTTGTTCGGTACAGTAAACGGCGTAATCAGAAATCTGAACGTGATAAACGCAACGATTAATACGCTTTTCGGCGGAGGAATAGCAACGCTGAATTGGGGAACGATAGAAAATTGCTTTATATCGGCAACGGTAACGATAGCAACGTCGACGGCGAAAAATCCGACGGGCGGAATCGTAAGTAAAAACGCGGGCGGAAAAATCAGAAACTGCGTGGCGGTAATCAAAGCGGGCAGCGGAGTAACGAACGCATGCGTGGGCGGAATTGCGGGAAGAACCACGAACAAAAATTCCGTGATAGAAAACTGCTATTTATATTCGGAAACGTTTGAGATATTTGAAACGTCGGCGTCGGGAGATACGAATGATTTAAGAAAAACAACGAACGCGCAAGCGGTAAAAACCGCCGAGGCGTTGAAAGCCCTTGATTATTCGATGTTCGATTCCGCTATCTGGGATTTCAGCGGCGAATATCCGAAAGTAAAAGTGCAAGCGTAATTTATTAAATATTTGTAGGAATAAATTTGCTTGTATAAAAGTAGTATAGGAAAGTGTCCGCAACGGTGACGAACCCGGAGTAAAGATTTCTTGTCGCACAATGGCAAGCAGCGGCGCACTACGAAGTAACTTTTTAAGTTATGGAATAGTGCGTCTTTTTTTGTTTTTGTGAACGCTTTGTGAAATTTTGCAATTATAAGGCATAACCCCGAAAATCGGTTGGTAAAGAACGGTTTAAAAAAGCAAATGGCAAACAAGCCTAGCGAATGCTTCCGTAAGCGAAAAAATTTGTTAAGCGGAAAAGGGGGGCAAAATCGGCGGTGGCTTCTTCGGCGAGTTCTACGGCAAGTTTTACGTATTCGGCGCGTTCGGCTTGCTATCCGAAAACGGCAAAACCGCAGAAAATAAGCGAAAAGGAGATGATTGAACAAGAAAAGTTAAAAGCGGGAAGCGTACAGATAAGTTATATGGAAAAGCCGTCGATCGGAACGAGGCGGCGGGTGCAAGGCAAAGAGTATCGTATCAGAAGTTATTTTACGGACGGACGATCGCTCGCGGACGTGTATACCGAGATCGCGCTACGCCGCGCGTACGACGATTTCGGAAACACAAACAACAAAGGTAAGAAAAATCGCTTTGATTCGGGAGAAGAAAACAAATGAAATCAAAGCAAGAACAGAAAAACATAGCAGGATTATATTTAACTGTGTTGCTCGTCGGGTGAATACGTCGCTGTATTCGCCCTTCTCGCGCCTTGTTCTGCGAAAAATTTAATAAAAATCTACATTTTCCGTTAGTATAAACACGCCCTGAAAATACAAATTTTAAGCAATAATTTTTGCCGTTGACTTTCGTTTTTTCTCTGTGCTACACAAAAAACAACAGAAAAGGCAAAAAATTTTTCGGAGGAATAGAAAAAATATTTTTCAACAAAATTTTTCTTTTTATGCTAATCGTATAACTTGAAAAAAATTGATGTAAATGGTATAATATTACCGTAGCGTAAACGCAAGACAATCAGCGGAGAGCGTATATGGCATTTCTGGAGACGGAAACAAGCGAATTAAAAAGAGTATTGAACGGTACTTTACCGAAAGAGATTGATGAATAGTATCGTTACTATCATAGAAACCGTTAAAAAACTGTTGGAAATTATAAAAGCTCGTCCGAATATATAACGGCTAAGGAATTATTGTTATCAGAGCTTGTAGGAGACAAAATGATAAATTTTAACGATCTGAGTAAATACAGAGAAAACAATAGAATAGAAG
>CALARO010000303.1 GCA_937888935.1 uncultured Clostridia bacterium | reverse complement strand
TTGTCACTCATCTTCCAGTTTTTAAGTATGAAGGTTACACCAATGCAGGGTTCGGATGATCCGGCACAGCAGGCTACGATGGGAACAATGAAAACCATGATGTATATCATGCCAATTTTCTCATTCTTCGTCTGTGTGAATGTACCTTGTGGTGTAGGTCTTTACTGGGCAATGGGATCCTTTATCTCTTTCCTTACAACCATTTGTACAAATGCTTACTTTAAGCATTGTGATATGGATAAGATCCTGGAAAAGAGTATGGCAAAGGCTGCAAAGAAGAATGCAAAAAAGAAGAAGAATACCCCTGCGCGAAAGCAAAACGTCGCGCTTCCAATAAAAAAAGCGGCAAAACGCGCGTAGCCGTTTTGAAATCCAAGTAAAACGGCGGGCGAAAATATATCGTTTTTGATATACAAATATGTCGTTTTTATATAAAAACGCCTGAATGTTTACGAGTAAATACGGGCGTTTTTATAACGCTGCAAATTATGTAATTTTATATCAAAAAATGTTTAAAAAAGCCGAAATCATAACAAAAAAAAGACAATAGCGAACGCGAAAAAGGCAATTTGCGGAAAAATTTTTGAAAGGCTTGCGTTCGTTTTGAGTTCGTGGTATAATGGTAGAGCTGAAAGTGCGGCGCAAAAAAGCAAAAAATACGAACGAGTATTTTATAGAATAACGCGCGCGCGGGCAAAAACATAAGAAAAGAGGTATTCAGTTATGAACAACAAGGTAACAATCATCGGCGTAGGCTCGGTGGGCGCAACGATCGCGTACACTCTCGTGGCGGGCAGCTCGGTATCGGAAATCGTTTTAATCGACGTCAATTCCGAAAAAGCCGTGTCCGAAGCGCTTGATATCAAGCAGGCAACGCCGTTCCTTTCCCCCGCGAACGTGTACGAAGGAGATTATTCCGACGCCGCCGGATCGGACATCGTGATCATCACTTCCGGCGTGGGCAGAAAGCCTGGACAGAGCCGTATCGATCTGGCGCAGACAAACGTAAACATCATCAAGCAGATCGCGCCGAAGATCTTGCAGTACGCGCCGGATGCCATTTATTTGATGGTTGCCAACCCCGTGGACGTGCTTACATACGTATTCGAAAAGATCACGGGTTTGCCCAAGGGGCAGGTGATCGGCTCGGGGACGATTCTCGATACCATTCGTTTGCGCACGCGCCTTTCCGAACTCTATTCGATCAATCAGAAGCAGGTGCATGCCTACGTACTCGGCGAGCATGGCGACAGCTCGTTCGTGGCGTGGTCGGCGGCGAATATCGCGGGCGTGCCGTTGAATGATTACGGCAGCGCGATGGTGGATACGAGTATTCTGCCCATCACGCCGTATTCCAAAGAAGAAGTGGAAGAATACGTGAAGAAGTCGGGCGGTAAGATCATCGCCGGCAAGGGCGCAACGTTCTACGGCATTGCGGCGAGCGTGGCGCATATCGTAAACTCGCTGTATTCGGGCGTTGATTCGGTGCTTGCGCTTTCTTCGATGCTCACGGGCGAGTACGGCATTTCGGACGTATGCCTGAGTATTCCCTGCCTGCTCGGCAAACACGGAATTATCACCACGCTTACGCCGAAGCTTGCCGAAGACGAGCTTGCGAAATTGAAGCTCAGCGCGGATACGCTCAAAGGCGTGATCGAAAAAGTACAATATTAAGCAATATCAAGCCGCCGGAACGCGGCGGCGAAGCGAAAGAGAGGAAGAAATGGAATACCGTATCGAAAAAGACACTATGGGCGAAATGCGCGTGCCTGCGGATAAGTACTGGGGCGCGCAGACGGAGAGAAGTCACGAAAACTTTTTAATCGGCGGCGAAGTGATGCCGCGCGAAATCACGCGCGCGTTCGGCTATTTAAAGAAAGCGGCGGCGAACGCGAATTGCCGCCTCGGCGTGATTTCCGAAGAGAAGCGCGCGGCGATTGCGGACGCGTGCGATAAAGTGATTTCGGGCGAACTCAACGAGCATTTCCCGCTTGTGGTGTGGCAGACGGGCAGCGGCACGCAGAGCAACATGAATGCCAACGAAGTGATTGCGAATTACGCGAACGACAAGGCGGGCAAGAAGCTTCTGCACCCGAACGACGACGTGAATAAGTCGCAAAGCTCAAACGATACGTTCCCCACGGCGATGCACGTGGCGGCGCGGCTTGCGATCGAAGAAAAACTGCTGCCCGCGATGGATACTCTGATCGCCACTTTCAAACGCCTTGAAAAAGAGAACGAAGGCATTGTGAAGAGCGGCAGAACGCACTTGCAGGACGCCGTTCCCATCGCGTTTTCGCAGGAAATTTCCGGCTGGCGCAACATGCTTGAAAAAACGCGCGGCATGATCGTGTATACGCTCGGCGGACTTTCCGAGCTTGCGCTCGGCGGCACGGCGGTAGGCACGGGTTTGAACGCGCCGAAAGGCTTTGCCGAAGCGGTGGCGGAAGAAATGAGCGCGCTCACGGGCAAAAAATTCGTGACGGCGGAAAACAAATTTCACGCGCTTACGGCGAAGGACGACATCACGTTTGCGCACGGCGCGCTGAAAGCGCTTGCGGCGGACATGATGAAAATCGCGAACGACGTGCGCTGGCTGGCGAGCGGCCCGCGCGACGGACTCGGCGAAATTTTCATTCCCGAAAACGAGCCGGGGTCTTCGATTATGCCGGGCAAAGTGAACCCCACGCAATGCGAAGCGGTTACGATGGTAGCCGTGCAGGTGATGGGCAACGACGCGGCGGTTGGTTTTGCGGCTTCGCAGGGCAATTTCGAGTTGAACGTATTCATGCCCGTGATCGCTTACAACTTCCTGCAGTCGGCGAATCTGCTTGCCGATTCGATCGTATCGTTCGAGAAGAACTGCGCGCGCGGCATTAAGGCGAATAAAGAGAAGATGAAGCACAATCTTTATAATTCGTTGATGCTCGTAACGGCGTTGAACCCGTATATCGGCTACGAAAACGCGGCGAAAACGGCGAAAAAGGCGTATAAAGAGAACATTTCTCTGAAAGAAGCGTGCGTTGCGCTCGGGTTTTTAACGGCGGAAAAATTCGACGAAGTCTTCCGCCCCGAAGACATGGCTTGCCTGAATAAATAAGCCGCGGAAGCAAACAAACGCACGAAAAACAAACGAAAAACACGGGAAGGAAACGGTATGGAAATTTGTTATTATCCCGGTTGCACGCTGAAAACGCAGGCGAAAGAGCTGGATATCACGGCTCGGAAAGCGGCGGAACTTTTAGGCGTAACGATGACGGAAATCGAAAACTGGCAATGCTGCGGCGCGGTGTATCCCTCTGCGAAAAGGGAAATCGCTTCGCGGCTTTCTGCCGTCCGCGCCCTGGAATACGCGCGGGAACACGGCGGAAAATTACTTACGCTTTGCTCGGCTTGCCACAACGTGATCAAGCGGACGAACGAGGATATTAAAACGGACGAGAATTTCTCGCGCGCGGCGAATTTATATCTCGGCTTCGAAACGCCGTACAAGGGCGAAACGAAAGTGCTGCACTATCTTGAATTTCTGCGCGACGAAGTGGGGTTCGATACGATAAAAAGCAAGGTGGTAAAGCCTTTAAACCGCAAGATCGCGGCGTACTACGGCTGCCTTTTGCTGCGTCCTTCGAAAATGATGGCGTTCGATAACCCCGAAAATCCGTCGCTCATCGAAAAATTTATCGCGGCGCTCGGCGGCACGCCCGTAAGCTACGCGTTTAAAAACGAGTGCTGCGGCGCGTATCTGTCGGTGAAAAACCCCGAACTGACGAAGGCGAAAAGCAGAAAAATTCTGCACAGCGCGGCGGAAACGGGGGCGGAGGAAATCGCCACGGTGTGTCCGCTTTGCCATTATAATTTAAAGGAAAACACCTGCGAAGATGGCGCGCCGAAAGTGATCGATCTGCCCGCGCTGATCGTGGAAGCTCTCGGCGGCGAAGAAGCGGAAGGAGGCAACGTATGACGCGTGAAGAACGGCTTGAAAATTTGCGGGAAATTTGCGGCACGAACATTTACGCGTGTATGAAATGCGGCAAATGCTCGGGGCGTTGCCCCGCGAACGTGCAGCCGCACAGGTTTGTTTCCCGCCTTGTGCGCGGCAGGCTCGAAGAGCTTTTAGCCGACGAAAAGGCGTGGGATTGCCTTACGTGCTATGCGTGCGCCGAACGTTGTCCGCGCGGGGTATCGCCCGTATCGGTGGTGGAAGCGGTGCGGAAAACGCAGGTGTGCATGAAAGAAAACAACCATATTTCCGCGGAAGAAATACCGCCCGCGGTTACCGAATACACGCCGCAGCAGCTTTTCGTATCGGTATTCAGAAAGTACAACGGCTGAGCGCAAAAGCGAACGCGGCGAATTAGAAAAATACAGAAAACTTTAAGACAAAATCTAAGACGAAAGACAAAAATAAACGGGTAGAAAAAATGCAAAGAATAGGAGTATTTATCTGTCATTGCGGAACGAACATCGCAGCTACGGTGGACGTGAAAAGAGTGGTGGAAACCGTAAAACACGAAGACGGCGTGGTATTTGCCGCGGATTATCCGTACATGTGTTCGGAAAACGGTCAGCAGCTCATACAAAACGCGATCAAAGAGCAGAAGCTCACGGGGATCGTGATCGGATCATGCTCGCCGCGCATGCACGAAGCAACGTTTAAAAAGGCGGCTGCGCAGGCGGGACTCAACGCGTACATGGTGGAAGTGGTGAACCTGCGCGAGCATTGCTCGTGGATTCATAAAGATATGGAAGAAGCCACCGAAAAAGCCGTAATTTTAGTGCGCACGGCGATTGCGAAAGTGAAGCTGAATACGCCGCTTACGCAGGGGACAAGCCCCGTAACGAAGCGCGCGCTTGTGAT
>CALARO010000302.1 GCA_937888935.1 uncultured Clostridia bacterium | reverse complement strand
GAAATTTTTATTTCATCGAAAGCATAGCCGTTGTCTTTCGGCGCAAGCACCGCAAATCCAAACGTCATTCTGCCGAATTTTTTAAATTCTTCGCTCGTCAGCGTAATTTCCGTCCACCCGCCGTTTACCAGCGGCACTTCTTTTCGCTCCTGCGCTTCACCCTTATCAAACTTCTCGCCCGGCAACGTGAAATATAGCTTACTTTCTTCGTTTTTCACCAAAGCATGCTTCACGTACACAGAAAATTTCACATAGGCATACCCTTCGATTAAAGCCGCTTTTTCGCTTTCTTCAAGAGTTTTTGCAAACATCAGCTCGGTTTTATAATTATAATCGGATGCTACATGCGATACATCGTCGCCGCCGATCCCCGTCTTATCCTGCATGCGCGTTGCCGCCCAGACCTTGCCATAGATTTTGTCCGATTTAATCTCTGCCTGCATATTTAAGCCGGCAAGACCTTTGCCTTTACATATAAAATCCGCCCACTGCTCATCGGACGGCGAAACCAACATTTTTTCAGCGGCAAACGCCGTATTCCAAAGCCTTTCCAACTCTGCCGAATTGCTTACAAGATTCTTTGCTTCCGCGCTCAATCCCAGCTCGTACGCCTGCTTCGCCCAATCGAGATCCGCCAGATACCGTCCGTATTCCCCGTCGTCTTCTTCGTTTTCCCCGCTGCCGTCGCCGATTTCGGACTGTGTTTTACTCAACGCCGCTATCTTTTCCACGATTTCCCGCGCCGCCGCTTCCGCCGTTTTTTCGCGGATTTCACTCATCCTGTAAACCGCCTGAGTATCCCCCGCGCCGTCCACAGTATCCGCCCCCGCGTTCGCGCCTGTTTCCGCCGTCCGCTCAAACACGATTTCCGTGCAGGTTTTCAATAATTCCGTCGATAGCTGTACTTTCGTTTCCGCGTCGTAATTCAACCCCACGCTCAGCACCGTTTCGCCGCTCGAATTGGTCAATTTTGCCCTGCCTTTCCCGGTACGCGCTTTCAACGAAAATTCCGCCGTTCCCGATTTGTACCGCAGCCGACTTTCCCACACGTCCGCGTTCATTTTCACCCGCAACTGCTGCTTGCCGTAAAACTTCCAGTCGTTCCCTTCGTTTTCCACATGATCCTGTTCGTCCTGCTTCACCACTTCAAACAGTTTGTCCGTCAACCCGATGTCCACCGAAACGCCGCTCGCTTCCTTTTCGCCGTCCTTTTTCAGCTGCTCTACCGCCGCTCGTTCGTCTTCGTCCAACGTTCCCGAAGCCAACGCCTTCTGCGCCACTTCGGCTACGCTTCGCTCGCCTTCTTCCGCGCGCGCCGCTTCTATCCGCTGCCCGTCCGCTTCATAATACGCTATCGCCGTAAACGCCCGGTTTAAATTTTCCCACTTCACTCTCACCAGCGCGCACGTGATCTCGCCGTTCTCGTCGGCTGCAAGATTGTCCGCTTTTGCCACGCTGCCGCCCACAGCTTCCGCGCGCTTTTCACAATATTCGCTCAAAGTTACGCCGCTTGTCTCTTCATATCCCGCTGCCAATTCCGTCGGCACGATCATCATCGTATAGCTTTTTGCGTCGTCTTCCACCACCGCGCCGAACCTGATCCCGTAAGTATCGTTCTCTTTATTCAGACGAATCGACGCGCCTTCTTTCATTCGAAAACCGCTTTGTTCCGCCGTTTCTTCCGCGTTAATTACCGACCCGTCGCTTTCGCTCGCTGCCGAAACGGAAGTTATGTTTTCTTCATAAAAATCGTTTCCCTTGCATGCAAAAAACAGGCCGCCCAACGCTGCCGCTACCGCCAACGTCGCCGTGCCTGTCAGTATTTGATTCTTCCGTGCCATTGTCGTGCCTTCTTTCGTGCTTTCGTGCTTTTTTCGTGCCGCCCCGCGCTTTTGCGCAGAACTTTTTTTCGTGCAATTTTACTGCTTTGCGCCGATTTTTTCAATGAAAACGCCGGCTTTTACTTCACCTCGGACATCCACCCGAAATCGTATACGTCGTCTATATCCGCCATACTTGTCCGGCTTACCAATTCGTCGGTTTTCTCGTTTCCGCCCGAAGTACTTACTGCGTCGCGGGTAAAAACCAGAATTTCCGCCGAGATTTTTTCGTACTTCTTTTTCATTGTCTTTTGTTTTCGCTTTATAATTGTGTTACGAATTTTTTCGTTTTTTAGTATACTCTTCGAGCCACCGATTGTCAAACGTTTTTACGCCGTTTTTTAAAATTTTTTTACAAGATTTGTAATTTTTTTCGTTTTTTCGACTTTTTCCCTGTTTTCCGGCCTTAAGCAACCAGATTTTATTTAATTTTATCAGGTTAAAAAACCAGATATAACATTTTCTTCGCTTCCATCGTATACTTATTTCCGCAAAATATCCTTTATAATCGCATTTACGTGTTGAATTTGTTCGTCCGATAGACCTTCCACGCAAATTTGTTGCTTATCGCTTCTATCCAACAAATAATCTACGGAAACGCCGAAAAAATCAGCGATAGCCACCACCATTTCTACGGAAGGCTGTATATAATTATTTTCCCAATTCGAAACACATTGTTTCGATACCGATAACTTAGCCGCAAGTTGCACCTGCGTTAAATTTTTGGCTTCTCTGAGCTGTTTAATCCGTTCGTTGAGCATAAATTTTCCTTACTTGTCAATTTTTTCAATACTATTATATCAATTTTGATTGACAATTATAAAATACTATGGTATATTATTTATGGACTTTTAAATAGCCAAAAAATAATTTTCAAAGAGAGAATTGGAATGCGAAAGAGAAAATTGTTGTTTTTATTAATTGTTTTAGCGATTATTTGTATTTTAGGTGGCTGTGGTGACGGATCTGTCAAAAAAGTAACTTGTACAAAATGTCGTGGATCAGGACGTATTAGAGATCCCTATGGCTACTACGCATATATCACATGTACGAAATGCCATGGACGTGGATATTTTGAATATACTGACTAAAGGAATTTTTATGGTTAATCAAATTGCACAAGACATTAGAAAAGAATTATGTAGATTTATAGATTCAAGCGAAGGCGGTTTTTCATACATATTTAATATTGAAAGCATTAAACGCCATCCTTATTTTTCTATAATTTCTACGCTATTTTATGCCGCAGGAAAAGATGAACGGTATGAATCGGTATTTTCCAAATTTTTCTATTTGTTTCAAGGCGAACAATTCCTTAAATCTTCTTTAGAAGATATTATTGCCATAAAAAATGAAGAAAATTTAGACGGCGGAAAAAACTTTTTAATTGATTTACTGAATTTTTTAAATATAATTATAGTAAATTATTAAAACAAATTTAATGCACAATCGAATAAAAAGTCTCTGAACTCAAAAACTATTTTTTGTGTCATAAGAGACTTTTTTAAACTTTAAAATGCAACCCACAATCCTTTATCGAGCATTTTTGTAACTATAAAAAATTCAAAAGTTTCGGGCATATTTGTGCCTATGAAAAATTCAGGCATTTTTATGACTTTAATTTTTTTTCAGGCACTTTTATGCCCGATTTTAATATTTTGCATATCGCCAATCGAAATTGAAAGGCTATATTCCACCACCAAAACCGATATTTTCTGAATTGCCGTTTTCTCGACATTCCACTTTAAGTATTTCTGTAACTATTCTTGTTTAGGCATTATTGTAGCAGCTTTTTTTAATCAAAAATTGCTACAAAATAAAAAACCACTTCCGGGCGTTTTTCATCTCTGTCTAACGTCCGAAAGTGCAAAATTTCGGTTTTTCGAGCAAGCTTTTATAAATTTCTTAAAATCGTCTGTGCAATTCTCTTATGCCCTGCGGCGTTCGGGTGCAAATTATCGTTTGCCGCGCGATTAAAATATTTTTCCGCATGCTTTTCGTCAAGCGGAAACAACCCGCTTTCCCGATATAAATCAATCAATTCCA
>CALARO010000301.1 GCA_937888935.1 uncultured Clostridia bacterium | reverse complement strand
TTCCCCTGACTTCGCCGAAGAAAGAAGCGTACAACGCGCGCCTTTGCGAGCTGCGCGCCGCCAAGGGAATGACTCCCGATCAGGCGGAAAAACTTCTGAAAGACGGAACGTATTTCGGCGCGATGATGCTGAAAGAGGGCGACGTGGACGGACTTGTTTCCGGCGCGTGCCATTCCACGGCGAATACCTTGCGCCCGGGACTGCAAATCATCAAAACCGCGCCCGGCGTTTCTTCCGTTTCGTCGTTTAACCTGATGATCTGCCCGCCGCAGGGCAATCAGTACTGCCCGGACGGACTTGTGGTGTTTGCCGATTGCGGCTTGAACCCCACGTATACTTCGGAAGGACTTGCCGACTGCGCGATCGCCACGGCGAATTCCGCGAAAGCGATTGCGGGGATCGACCCGAAAGTGGCTCTTCTTTCCTTCTCTACGAAGGGCAGCGCGAAGCACGACAACGTGACGATGGTGGCGGAAGCCGCGAAAATCGCAAAAGAGAAAGCGCCCGATCTGAAACTCGACGGCGAGTTGCAGTTCGACGCGGCGATCGTGCCTTCGGTGGCGGCTTTGAAAGCTCCCGGCTCGGACGTGGCGGGCAAGGCGAACGTGTTTATCTTCCCCGATTTGCAGGCGGGCAACATCGGCTATAAGATTGCCGAAAGACTCGGCGGGTTTATGGCGGTAGGTCCGATCTGCCAGGGCTTTGCGAAGCCTTTGAACGATCTTTCGAGAGGGTGCAAGTCGGAAGACATCGTGGCGGCGGTGGCGATTACCGCGCTGCAGACGCAACTTTAAAAACAACTTTAAAATTACGGACGACGGAGAAGAATAATGAAAATTTTAGTCATCAATTCGGGCAGCTCTTCTTTGAAATATCAGCTGATTGATATGGAAACGGAAGGCGTGCTTGCGAAAGGAAACTGCGAGCGGATCGGCATTGATCATTCCAAGCTGATTCACAAGGCGAACGGCAAGACGACGGAAAAAGAAATTCCGATGGAAAACCACAACGTGGCGGTGAAAATCGTGCTTGACGCGCTCACCGATAAAGAAATCGGCGTGATTTCTTCGATGGACGAGATCGGCGCGGTGGGGCATCGCGTGGTTGCTTCGGGCGAGGCGTTTAAAAAGCCTACGCTTGTGGACGAAGACGCGATGGTGAAGATGGAAGAGATTAAAGATCTTGCGCCGCTGCATAACCCCGCGGCGATCGTGGGTGTGAACGCGTGCCGCGCGGCGATGCCGAAAACGCCGATGGTGCTTGTGTTCGATACCGGTTTCCATTTCACGATGCCCGAGTACGCGTATATGTACGCGGTGAAGTACGAGCATTACGAAAAGTACAAAATCAGAAGATACGGCGCGCACGGCACGAGCCACAAGTTTGTTTCGCAGGAAGCGGCGAAGTATCTGAAAAAGGATATTGCCGACCTGAAAATTGTTACGTGCCATCTTGGAAACGGCTCTTCGATCACGGCGGTGAAGGGCGGAAAGTGCATTGATACTTCGATGGGATTTACTCCGCTTGCGGGCGTGCCGATGGGTACGCGCAGCGGCGATATTGATTACGCGGCGGCGGAATACATCGCGAGAAAAGAAGGCATGAACGTTACGGAAATGCTTACGTATTTGAATAAAGAGTGCGGCATGAAAGGTATTTCGGGCGGGTACAGCGATTTCCGCGATCTTACGGCGCGCGCGGGGGCGGGCGACAAGCGTTCGATCCTTGCGCTGGATATGTTCTCGTATTCCTGCAAAAAATACGTGGGCGCGTATGCGGCGGCGATGAACGGCTTAGATTGCCTTGTGTTTACGGCGGGCGTGGGCGAAAATACGCACGAAGTGCGCGAAGCGATCTGCAAG
>CALARO010000300.1 GCA_937888935.1 uncultured Clostridia bacterium | reverse complement strand
ACGTGTGCAAGGGCATCGGTCTTTCGTGCGGCACGCTCGCGCGGATGGGACTTTCTTACGACGTGACGTTTTTTTCCGTTTTATTGCACAACATAAGCGGGGAAGATCTCGAAATCGAAGACGCGCGCTGTCTTGCGCATTGTATCGGCAGAAAGCGGAAAATGGCGAAGGCGGACGAGATGACGAAAACGCTCGGCGCGCTGAATACCGTTCTCGCCTATCTCAAATACGACGACGACGTGCAGGACGAGAAAAAGGGCAAGGGCAAGCGGCTCTGGTTTAAGAAAGGATTTCGCCGCGCAAAGCGCGATTATCCCGAGCTTTTCAAAATCGTGACGGACGATCTCGCGCGGCAGCAAGAAGCGGAAAAGGACGGCGGCACAACAAGCGTAGACTTCGCTGCGGACGCGACGGCGACGACGCTTGCGGACGTTTCCGATTATATTTTAAAGGACAAAGCCACGCCCTGCACGCGCAATCTTTTTTACGCGCTGGGCAAGTGGATTTATCTCATCGACGCGCTGGACGATTACGACAAAGACGTGAAAAGCGGCTCGTACAACGTGTTTTACAAGGCGTTCGGCGAGAAAAGCGGGGGCGAGCTTTTGAAAAATCGCGGCGGCGACGTGGATTATATTTTTAATTCGCTTTTCTACGACGTTCGCGAGAACATGGCGGGGATAAAGTTTTATTTCAACCGCGACCTTACGGACAACGTGCTTTTGCGGGGATTACCCGCCAAAACGAAAGAGATCAAAGGCAAACTGATTGCGGCGGCGGAAAAGAAAGCCGCGGCATGTGCGAAAAAGCGCAGATGACGCTTTAAGGAAAGGAAGGAAAAGGCAATGAACGAATATTACCGTTTTTTCAATCTGGACGAAACGGCGACGGACGAGGAAATCGAAGCGCGCTACAAAGAATTGAAGGCGAAGTACGAAGAAGATCGCTGGCTTGACGGCGAAGCGGGCAACGAAGGCGCGAAAAATTTAACGAAGCTTGAAACGGCGTATGCCGAAATCAAAGCCGCGCGCGCGCAGAAAGAAACGGACGGATCGAGCAGCGCGCTCGACGAAGTGGCCGCGCTTCTTCGCGATAACAAGCTGAACGAGGCGCAGGCGAAACTCGATTCTTTCAACGAGAGAAACGCCGAGTGGCACTACTTGCAGGCGTGCATTTTCTATAAGAAAAATTGGTTTAACGACAGCAAAAAGCAACTCGAAATCGCTATCGAGCTGGATAAGGACAACAAAAAGTACCGCGAAGCTTACGGCAAGCTCAACGCCAAAAACGATTACGAAAAGCGTTCGGCGAGAAACGAAGCGGAAAGCGCGCCCGCATACGACGAAGGGCAGCAGATGGGCGGCAACGCCTGCACGCAATGCATTTCCTGCTGCTATACCTATCTTTGCGTGGATTGTCTTTTTTCGCTGTGCTGCGGTTGCAGATAATATTGCTTGCGGATAATATTGCGCGGCGGGGACTTTCCGCGTGACGTTACGGATCGGAAATGAGAAAAAATTCGAAAGAAATCGCATTGTCGGCGGTGGCTTGCGCGCTCGGAACGATCGCGCTCACCGTCGGCACGTTATATTCGCCGATGCTCTTCACGGGGTATCTTTTCGCCTGCCTTTGCATGACGCTACCGCTTTCGCGCGGGTACTTCAAGGGCGCGGCGCTTTGCTTTCTGGCGATCAACGCGCTTACGCTGCTTTTCAACGGGTTTAATTTTTTCGATACGCTGCCATTCACCCTGTTTTTCGGCTTGCACCCGATTGTAAACGAATGGCAGGCGAAATTGCGCGAAAAAAAATCCGGCGGCGCGGGCGCAGAGAAAAACGGCGCAAATCATTGTGAAAATTTTGGCGAAAACAGCGGCGGGGCGGCGAAAGCCGAAGAATTCGTGTTTGACTTTTCGGGCGGGAACGAAAGCGCGCAAAGCGGAACGGAAAAGCCGCGAGCCGAAAAGAAGAAGGCGCGCTTTTCGGCGGCGGACGTTTTCTTCCTGCTTTTTAAAATCGTGTGGTTTGATTTCGCGATGTATTTCGTGTGGAAAATCGTGTTTTCCGCGCAGACGGCAATCCCTTTTATCGACGAGCATATCTTTTTGGCGATTGCGATCGGCGGCAGTCAGTTTTTTATCGTTTACGATCTGATTTTGTTCCGGCTGAGAAAAACGGTGAATTTTCTGATTAAAAAATACGTCGGTAAAAAATGATTTATACTTCACAAAAAAACGCGTTCGCGCGCGGAATGGGTGGGCGGAATGGTTAATAAAAACGATATACTTACGGGAAAAGTGCAGTCTTTCGGCAGCGACGGCGAGGGTGTTGTGAGCGCGGAAGGGTGCGTTTTTTTCGTGCCGTATGCGCTTCCGGGCGAAGAAATCGAGTTTAAAGTGCTGAAAATCAAGGGAAATACGGGGTACGGCAAGCTGGAACGCATGATTTCGCCCGCGAAGGGGCGGGTGCAGCCGAGATGTCCCGCGTTTTATACGTGCGGCGGCTGCGCGTTGCAGCATGCGGATTACGAAACGCAGCTGCTTTTTAAACGCGAAAAAGTGAAGAACGCTTTGCGCAAAATCGGCGGGGTAGAGGCGGAAGTTTCGCCCGTGACGGCGTGCGGAAACGAGTACGGGTACAGAAACAAGCTGCAACTGCCCGTGGGGGTGGACGCGGACGGGAACACGGTACTCGGGTTTTACGCCGAGCGCAGCCATCGTATCGTGCCGATCGAAAAATGCTATATTCACCCCGAGTGGGCGGAAAAACTGATGCGCGTTTTTCGCGGATATATCGCGGCTTCGGGGGCGAAAGGGTACGACGAGCGCACGAAAAATGGGCTTTTGCGGCACTTGGTGGCGAGAGAAATCGACGGAAAGCTTTTGATTACGGTGGTGGCGACGGCGAGAAAACTGCCGCGCGAAGAGTGGCTGACGGCGCGGATTTGCGAAACGTTTCCCGGGTGCGGCGTGTACGTGAACGTGAACGCGGGCGAAACCAACGTGATTTTCGGCGATAAATTTTATCTTTTGTGCGGCGCGGCGCGGCTGGAAGGGCGCACGGGGGGCATTTTGTACGAAGCGGGCGCGGAAACTTTCGTGCAGGTGAACCCCGAAATCCGCGAAAAACTGTACGCGCGGGCGATGGAAGCGTGCTTTGCGGACGGCGCGGACGTGGCGATCGACGCGTATTCGGGCGGCGGTCTGATGACGGCGATGGCGGCAAAGCGGTGCAAGCGCGTGTACGGCGTGGAACTCAACGAAGAAGCTTCGGCATGCGCGGAAGCCCTGAAAGCGAAAAACCGACTTGCGAACATGACGAACGTCTGCGGCGACGCGGCGAAAATCGTGCCGGAAATTATGGCGCGCGAACGCGGGAACAACGTGGCTTTGATTCTTGATCCGCCGCGCGCGGGCGTGGAACGCGGCGTGCTTTATGCGATTTTGCAATCGGGCGTGGGGCGGTTTGTGATGATCAGCTGCAATCCCGCAACGCTGGCGAGAGATCTCGGCATTTTAACGGGTACGCTGCGCGAAGAAAACGGCGCGCTTGTGAAAGTTCCGGCGGCTGCTGCGGGCGC
>CALARO010000299.1 GCA_937888935.1 uncultured Clostridia bacterium | reverse complement strand
TATGGCATACCGATACGTTCGAAGGGGGGAAAGGCTCGCGCGCGGCGTTTTTAAAGCGCGCGGCGGCGGAATACGGCAAGAAAAACGGCGGAGTGATCGTGCTGGTTTCTTCGTACACGGCGGCGGGGTTGAAAGCCGCGTTCGAAAAGGGCGAAACGCCCGATCTTCTATCGTTCGGCATCGGCGCGGAAGTAAATCCGGGAGTGTTCGCACCGCTGAGCGCAGAGTTTACGAAGGGTCTGAAAATCGGCGCGGGCGCAGGCATATCCGGGGCGGGTAAAGCCGCGCTTGCCGTGCCTTGGTGCATGAATTGCTACGCTCTGTACACGGAAAAAGGGGATTTTTCCAACGCTTTGGCGGAAAACACTCTGGTATCTTCGGGCGGAAAAAATCTGGCGGAAGCGGCTTTTTCCTTTGCGTTCGCGGGCGAAAAATTGCAGGGCGGCGCGAAAGAGAGCGTGGCGGCATACGCGGCGTTTTTAGGCGGCGAAAAAGAGTTTTTGCTGGGTACGGGCAGAGATTTGTATCGCTTTGCGGCGCGGGAAAGGCAGGTGAAAGCGAAATTTTTGCCCGCCTACAACGATTTGTATCAGCAGATCGGCGTGATTTCCGCGCGCTCGGGCGAGAAAAAAACGGCGGCGAGCGCGGCGTTTATCTCGTATCTGTTATCGGAAACCGTGCAGAAAAAGTTGCCGCAGATCGGCATGTTTTCGGCGTATTATAAAGTGTATGGCGAGAGCGGAACGGGCGGCGGAGCGATCGAAGCGGCGGGCGATATTGCGGGAACGCTTGCGGCGGATCTTGAAAACGAGCTGTTTGCATCGGGCGGGGCGCGCTTGTATGTCGACGCGTTTTTATCGGAGACGGCGCGAAAATCGGCGGCGGAACTTGCCGCAAACGGGCAGACGGAAGAAGTAAGGCGATACTGTAAATCAAAATAATTTTTCAAAACGGCGCGAAACGCCGCGGAAACACTTTTAAAATCGCGAAAAATATGCTACAATAAAGGAGTGATTTGCCGTGCGCATTTTTAAAAAGACGAAAAAGCAGCAAAATTTCGGAATCGGCAGCGAAAAAGCCGGTGAAAAAGTCGGTGAAAACGACGGCTGCGGCGAAGAGTTGCGCGGACGGATCGCGCGGGTTTGCGAAAGTCTTGCCGCGCGTGGCGTGTTCGTGCGAAGGCAGAGCGATCTCGTCACGGCGGAAATTTCCCCGATCGGAATCGGCGGCACGTGCGCGGCGGCGTTCTATCCAGATACGCTCGCTTCGCTCACCGAGTTGGTATCCGCGCTGAAAAAAGCGAAAATTCCGTATGCCGTACTCGGCTCGGCGGCAAACGTGCTGATTCCGGACGGCTCGGAAACGGGCGCAACGGTCGGCGCAACGGTCGGCGCGGCGGGGGCGATTCAAAACGGCGGAAAATATCTGTTGCGCGGCGCGATCGTTTTCACGAAGTATCTGCGTTCGCTGGCGATCGACGGCGAAAGCGTGTTTGCCTTCTGCGGCGTTACGGGCGCGGAACTTTTGTACAAGGTGCGGGAAGCCGATCTTGCGGGCGCGGAATTTTTAGAAGGGATTCCGTGTACGGCGGGCGGCGCGGCGTACATGAACGCGGGCGCGGGAGGCAGGCACATGGCCGACGTAGTGGAATCGGTGCTTGCCTACCGCGACGGCGATATGCGCGTGTACACGGCGAAAGAGTGCGGATATGCCTACAAAAAAAGCGCGTTTATGGATAGCGGCGAGATTATTCTCGGTATTACGCTGCGGCTGAAAAAATCTTCTTCGGCGGCGGTGGAAGCGGGCGCGGCGCGTGCAAGAGAAGCGCGGGCGCACCTGCCCAAAGGGAAAAGTCTCGGGTGCGTATTCAAAAATCCGCCGCCGCTCGTAGCGGGCGAACGCAGAATTTCCGCGGGCGCGCTGATCGAGCAGGCGGGCATGAAAGGCAGAAAAATCGGCGGCGCGGCGGTATCGGAAACGCACGCGAATTTCATCGTCAACGAAGGCGGGGCAACGTATGAAAACGTGCGCTCGCTCATCGAAGAAGTGCGGCGCGCGGTATATGAAACGCACGGCGTGCGGCTGGAAGAAGAAATTCGGTATTTAAACGATTTGTGGCGGTGATTTCGCCTGCGGCAAACGGCGAAAGAGACAAACGGCGAAACCGGCGAAGACGGCGAAAGCGGCGAAAAACAAAGGCGAACACGGCAAACGGCGAAGAACGAAAGGAAGAAAAGCAAATGATACTTACGGCGGATTATCATACGCACACGCCGTATTCTCACGGCAAAAACACCGTGGAAGAGAATGCGGCGGCGGCGAAAGAAAAGGGGTTGCGGCAGATCGGCATCACCGATCACGGTTTTTCGCACATTTTTTTCGGCTTGAAGCGTAAGAAAGTGCCGTCTTTGATCGCGGACTGCCGCGCGGCGGAAGAGAAAACGGGCGTGAAAGTGCTTGTGGGCATGGAAGCGAATATCCGCGGCATCGGCGGACTTACGGACATCACGCCGGAAGACTACGATAATTTCGATTTGTTTATCGCGGGGAAGCACGTGATGATTTCGTATGCTTCTTTCCGCGATTTCCGCCGCTATTTTTTGGGAAATCTCATCGAGAACAAGCTGAAAAAGGGCAAAAATCCGCCCGCAAAGCTGGTGGAATACAACACGAAAGCGTATATCGCCACGATTAAAAACAACCCCGTGGACATCATTTCGCACCTTGGGTATCTCTGCCCGTGCAACGCGGCAGAAGTGGCGAAGTGCGCGCGCGATTACGGCACGTATATCGAGCTGAATTCCAAAAAATCGCACCTTTCCGACGAAGAACTTTTAAAGGTGTACGATACGGGCGTGCGGTTTGTGCTGGATTCCGACGCCCATTCCGCTTCGCGCGTGGGCGATTTCGCGCTCGTCGCCGAACAGATCCGGCGCGTGGGGCTGCCTACGGACAGGATCGACAATATCGACGGCAGGCTGCCTTCGTTCCGCTTTGCGGAATTTAAAAAGCACAGATAGGCGGGCGGCAACGCAGATAGGCGGCGCAGGGGCAAAATCGGGCGAACGCAGGGGTAAAACGGCAATGAATTTCACTTCGGACGTAAAAAAAGAACTGATCAGAAAGCCGTGCGGCGGCGAAGAAGCGCGCGCCGCGCTTTCGGCGTATTTTTCCGTGTGCGGGGCGTTTGCCGAGCGAAAAAAAGGCGAGCCTGAATTTTTTCTCGTATCGGAAACCGAGCGGGTGGCGGAATATTTCACGGGACTTTTTTACACGCTGTTTACCGAGCGGCTGATCGTATCGCGCGCGGTGAAAGATCGGCTGAGCGGCAGAAGCCGATTGATTTTAGAGTGTCCGCGCGGGGCGAAAACCGCGCTGGAAGCTTTGGGATTGTACCGGGCGGGCGAAGGCTTTTTATCGGGCGTGCCGGGCGAATTTTTCGAAAGCGCGGCGGCGCGGCGGGCGTACATTTCGGGCGCGTTTCTGGGCGGCGGCAGTTTAACGCTTCCTTCGGGCGGCAAAAAGACGGGGTATCACTTAGAAATCGCGTTTCCTTCGGGCGAAAGCGAAGAGAGCGAAG
>CALARO010000298.1 GCA_937888935.1 uncultured Clostridia bacterium | reverse complement strand
TTTCAGAAAGCTTTGGATCGTGCGTATCAACGCGGCGGCGAGATTGAACGGGCTTTCTTACAGCAAGTTTATGCACGGCCTTTTCGTGGCGAAAATCGACCTGAACAGAAAGGTGCTTGCGGATCTTGCCGTAAACGACGAGAAAGCGTTTGCGCAGCTTGCCGAAAAGGCGAAAGCGGCGCTTTAAGACTTGGCTTGAAAACCGCGTTTTGCGGTGTTTTAAGCGGTATTAAGTAGCATAAAGCGGCATTTTAAGCGGCTAAAATAGGGAAAAAGCCTTTTGGAGTGCGTTTCTGAAAGGCTTTTTTTAATTGAAATCGCGCCGATTTTTTTTTGCAAAATGGCTGAAAAGCGGCTGCGGAAAGGTGAAAGTCGCATAAAGGCTGAAAACGGCGGTAAAAGGCTGACGGCAAAAGACGGAAAAGGTTTTAAAAAGCCGACGGGAAAAGGCTGACCGACAAGATACGAAAGGCGGCGGAAATCGCGCGGAGGTGCGCTCTTGAATACGATTATTTCATCGAAAAGCAATCCGATAATAAAGCGCGCCGCGGCTTTGAAAGAGAAAAAAGGGCGCAGGGAATACGGCGCGTTTTTAGCCGAAGGCGAGAAACTCGCGGCGGAATGTCTGCGTTCCGGAATGTGCGCGCTTCGGGCGTATTTTTCGGAAAATTACGCGGGAAAGCGTGCGGATGAGATTTTTGCGCTGCTTGAAAAACGCGGGTTGGGCGAAGATAAGATTTCATATCTTTCCGAAAGCGCGTTTTCGTTTCTTTCCGAAGAAAAAACGCCGCAGGGCGTGATTTTAGAAGTGCAAATTCCCGAAAACACACCGCGCGCGCCCGAGAGCGACTGTCTGATTTTAGACGGCGTAGCCGATCCCGGGAATTTAGGCACGATTATCCGTACGGCGAACGCGGCGGGATACGGCGAAATTTATCTGGCGGACTGCGCCGACGCGTATTCGCCGAAATGCGTACGTTCGAGCATGAGCGGCATATTTTTTACGAAGCTTTATAAAGTTTCGCGCGAAGAATTGCCCGCGCTTTTTCAGGGCGTGCCTGTTCTTGCGGCGGATATGGGCGGCGAAAACGTGTTTACGTTCCGCGCGGATGAAGTTTGCGGCGCGGCGGGCGGCAACGGGAAAATCGCGCTTGCGATCGGCAACGAAGCGAACGGTCTTTCGCGGGAAGTGAAAAATCTGGCGGCGCATACGGTGGCGATTCCCATGCGCGGCACGCAGGAAAGCCTGAACGCGGGCGTGGCGGCGGCGGTGTGG
>CALARO010000297.1 GCA_937888935.1 uncultured Clostridia bacterium | reverse complement strand
TCCAGCATTTCCTTTACCTTGTCCCGGATTTCGCTGTCCTTCTTTTTCTGGACCCGCAGACCGAACGCAATGTTATCGAATACGTTCAGGTGCGGAAACAAAGCGTATTTCTGAAACACCGTGTTTACGGGGCGTTTGTTCGGCGGAAGCATGGAAATATCCGTGCCGTTCAAAAGAATTTTTCCTTCGTCGGGCATTTCGAAACCCGCGATCATGCGCAGGGTAGTCGTTTTGCCGCAGCCGGAAGGGCCGAGCAGCGTTACGAATTCGCCTTTGCGAACGTAAAAATTGATATTGTCGATAATCGTTGCGCCGTCGTAAGATTTCGATACGTCGACAAGTTCTATGATTTTGTTTGTATTTTTGTCCATGGTAAGCAATTCTCCGGGTGGGGCGCCGCCCCGCGATTAAAAATTAGGGGGAGTGGAAATCCACAAAAATTTCGCGGCTGTTTTTCCGCAATTAAAAATCGTGTGGGGTAGGGAAGCCGAATAATAGAAAGCTTCGCCCTTTTTGCATAGGTACTCTTTTTTGCCGAGACGGATCTTGATTTTTCCTTCCGTCACAAACCCGAATTCTTCGCCTTCGTGTGGGAAGTCTTCAGCGGTGGAAGCGCCTTCCGCAAGCTCTAAAAATACGGGTTCCATCATATTTTTCTGCGCGTTGGGAATCAGCCACCGGAAAAGCACGCCGCCTTCGTTTTTTTTTGATAAATTCTTCTTTGGAAAAAACTACTTTTTCGTCTTTTTCTTCCTTGAAAAATTCGGCGAGCGAGCTGCCGAGCGCGGAAAGAATATCGGTGAGCGTGGCAATCGAAGGGCTGTTCAGATTGTTTTCCAGCTGAGAAATATAGCCTTTCGTCAGCTCGCACCTGTTCGCAAGTTCTTCCTGCGTTAAGTTTTTCTGATGCCGCATCTGCTTGATTTTTTCGCCGAGATCCATATTTTTCCCGCCTCTTTTTAATATTGTCGCAAAGGTTTGTAATAATAAACCGAAAGTTTAGTTAAAATAAACCAACAAAAAAGATTATAGAATTTTTTTTTGCGTTTGTCAATCGTTTGAAGGGCATTTTTTCAATGTTTTTAAAATTTTTTTTTCAAAAGATTTTTTCGCCTGTTTATACGCGGGCAAAACAGAGAAGAAACTAGGGGAAAAGCAAGGGGAAAATAACGAATTTTTTATACGCAAAAACGGTTCTACCGATCGGCAGAACCGCATATTTTATACAGTTGTGGTTTTAAATTTTAAAAGACTTCCGCTTACGCCATCGTTTCAAGCTTCTTCGCAAGCTTCGCCTTCTTGTTGTTTGCGCAGTTCTTGTGAATTACGCCCTTCGAAGCGGTGGAATCAATCACGGAAACGGTTTCGGAATATACTTTCGAAGCGTTTTCCTTATCGCCTGCTTCTACTGCGGCGAGAAACTTCTTGATCTGAGTCTTCATCTGCGTTTTCACCGCTTTATTCGCAGCGGCTTTCTTTTCTGCAACAAGCACTCTTTTTTTTGCGGATTTGATATTAGGCATTTCATTCTCCTTGCTCTGTAAATATTTTCTCTATTTTATTCCGTCGGGGCGTTCCGTATCAAAAACGAAACTCGCCGCAAACGAACATCGTAGTTTATTTTAGCATAAAAGAAAATTCTTGTAAACTGTTTTTAAGGGGGGTATTTATGAATTTCGCCGAAAATTCCGAAAATTTTTGTTCCGAAGGCGTTTTTTCGCCTTTTTCAGACCCGAAAGCCGCGAAAACTTCGCCTTTCACGCGCGCCGTCTGTCTGTTCGACAGCGGCATGGGCGGACTTTCCGTTCTCTTTAAATGCCGCGAAATGCTTCCGTCGCAAAAATTTATTTACTACGGCGACAACGATCGCGCGCCGTACGGCAATCTTCCGCCAGAAATTATTTCCCGCTACGTATTTTCCGCCGCGGAAGAATTGGCGGCGTATTCTCCCGAAGTACTCGTTTTCGCCTGCAACACCGCTACGGCTTGCTGCGCGGAAAGTTTGCGGAAAAAATACGCGTTCCCGATTCTCGGCGCATACCCGCCGCTTCTTGCCGGCGGAAAAATCGGCGGCGACGGACTTGTGCTTGTCACGCGAGCCACCTATGAAAGCCGCGCTTTCGCCGCGCTTACGCGCCGGGCGGAAAAACTTTGTCCGTCCGCGCATTTCTATCCGTACCCGTGCGATTTGCTTGCGGGAAAAATCGAAGATACTCTCGCCGCCGCGGCAGACGCAACCTACACGGCTGAATTGCCCGCAAGAAAATTTTCTTTCATCATATTAGGTTGCACGCATTACGCGCACGTGCGCGAGGCGATCGCCCGGTTTTACGGCTGCCCCGTGTTCGACGGCGCGGAAGGGTTGGCGCGGCGGCTTGCCGTAACGCTGGCGGCGGAAAAATCTTCGTTAATCGCCCCCGGAAACGCGGGGAAAAACGTTGAGAACGAAAACGCCGATCCCCGTGTAACCACTTTTGCCCCCGAAATGCAAAATTTTGCCGACGTTGCCGCGGAAAACGTGTCTTCGGACGGTAAAGTGCTGTTTATCGGCAGCGGAAAAGAGAAAAACCGAACGTTTTACGAACATTCGTTTGCTGGTGATTTGTCGTAAAAGGGGCAAAAGTGGTTAATTTGTCCTGTTTTTTAAAAAAATCCTGAAAATTTTCGCTAAAACGCTTGACGGTGGGCAGAAATGGTCGTATAATGAATTTACCATTCAAAAAGGGGGTAAGTCTATGGACGCGTTGTTCTTCGGATCGTATGAGCATCAGATCGACGACAAAGGGCGTTTCAGGATACCTGCCAAGTTCAAAAAGGGCTTGGACTCGTATCCCGAAAAAACGTACAGTTTCGTCCGCGGACTTTCGGGCAGCATCTGCCTTTTCCCCGACAGCGTACTCGAAGAAACGCTTTCTTCTCTTGCGGACGAGCGCGTTTCCGAAGCGAGTCCCGTATCGCTTATGGTGTTCAGCAGCATTTATCCCGCCGAAGAGGACGGACAAGGGCGCGTTACGTTGCCCGCCAAACTCAAACAGATCGCGGGAATCAAGAAGGACATCGTAACGGTGGGGCGCGGCAGACGTCTGGAAATATGGGCAGCGGAGAAATACCGCGAAGTCACCGAGAACGTCGATTACGACGCCGAGCTTAAAAAACTCGGTATATAGTAAAAGGCGGCGCGGCGATGAAAGATTTTTCTCATATCCCCGTGATGCTCGAAGAGTGCATGGAAAATCTTGCTTTAAAGCAGGGCGGCACATATTTCGACGGCACGGTGGGCGGCGGCGGACATTCCTACGAGATCTTAAAACGTACAAGTCCAAGCGGCAGGCTGATCGCCACCGATCTCGACGACGAAGCTTTATCGGCGGCAAAAGCGCGGCTCGCGCCGTTCGAAGGCAGATATTCGCTTCATAAAAGCAACTACAAAGATTTTGCGAAAGTGCTTGAAGCGGAAGGCGTGGAGAAGTTAGACGGCGCAATTCTCGATTACGGCGTATCGTCGCATCAGATCGACGATCCCGAACGCGGGTTTTCCTATCGGGCGAAAAACGCGCCGCTCGATATGCGGATGGACGAAAGCGCTGCGCTTACCGCGGAAGCCGTGGTGAACGGCTACGAAGAAGAAAGGCTGTACAAGATCATCAAAGAGTACGGCGAAGAAGCGTTTGCAAGGCAGATTGCGCGGAATATCGTAAAGGCGCGGAAAGAAAAACCTTTGAAAACGTGCGGCGAACTTGCCGATATCGTAGAAAAAAGCATTCCCGCAAAATATCGTTTCGGCGGCGCGCCGTGCGAAAGAAAAACGTTTCAGGCAATCCGCATCGAAGTAAACGGAGAGCTTGACGGACTCGACGC
>CALARO010000296.1 GCA_937888935.1 uncultured Clostridia bacterium | reverse complement strand
GACGAAGCGCGGGGCGAAGAGAAAGAAATCAATTTACAAGCGGGCGGGAAACCGGA
Organism: uncultured Clostridia bacterium; assembly: GCA_937888935.1. GTDB lineage: Bacteria > Bacillota > Clostridia > Christensenellales > Borkfalkiaceae > Scatosoma. The sequence goes on along the minus strand of CALARO010000296.1, from coordinate 3,803 downwards.
ATACACGGTTTACCCCGAAGAGATCGCGTACGCGAATTTCGAAGTATCGGGCGCGCCCGCGCGGCTGGAAGGGGAAAGCGTGGAAGAAAGCGCGTGGTTTGAATGGGCCTATGTGGCTTTGTATTCGCTCGAATATTTAAAAACGCGCGGGGACGTGACGAAAATCGGAATTGCGGGCGTGCGGCTGGGTGGCGAAATCGCCTGGATGACTTCGCTTTCGCCCGATATTTGCTGCCTGGCCGCGATCAACGCGGCGGGGTGGCGTAGCCATTTATTTTCAAGCCGCGGCGGCAAGGCGCAGGAAGCGGCGGGGGAAGAAGCGGACGCGGTGCGCGCGTTTGTGGCGGGCGTGGAAGCGGAATCTTACGCGCCGTTTGTGAAATGCCCCGTGCTGATGTGCTGCGCGATGGAAGATAACTTTTTCGATTGCGACAGGGCATACGATACGTTTGTGCGGCTCGGCAACGCCGACGGCAGCGCGATCGTGTATTCGGCGGACAGCGGAAAATGTATCGGCCCTTACGCGCTGGCGGACGTGGACTTGTTTTTAGAACGTCATCTGAAAGGGCGGCACATTTATATTCCGAAGCCGATCGAGCTGACGATGACCGAGCTTGACGACGGCAGAATAGAAATCGCCGTGAAGACGGACGGCGACGCTTTGGTGAACACGCTTTCTTTGTACTATGCGGAAGGCGCGGGCGGGCAGATTTCTTCGTGCCGCGCGTGGCAGCGCGTGAAAAAGATCGCGGGAGGCGAGCTGAAAGACAACCGCGTATCGTGCGCCGTGGAAGCGTTTTCGGGCGCGGAATACGCTTTTTCGTACGCTTCGGCGGAATTCGTGAACGGGTTTAAAACCGTATCGCCGATTGTGGGCAGGAAGCGGCAGAAAAAAAGCGGCGACTGCGTGAAAGAACGGGTGATTTCGGCGGGCGAGAAAGACGGCTTCGCCGTGGCGGATTATAAGACGGAAGCTCTCGGTGGTATTTTCCTTGAAAAGGAAAGCATGCCCGAAACGGTGGCGGGGTACGGCGGCATCAAAGGCGTGTATTCGCCCGCGGGCATACGCACTTACCGCATCAGTTCGCCGCGCTTTGTGGCGGACGACGGCGCTGCGCTGAAAATGGATTTGTATTCGGCGAAAGATACTTCCGTGAAAGTCACCGTGGAAACGGGCGAGCGGGGCGCGGGAAGCGAATACAGCGCGATCGTGCCGGTGGCTGGCGGCGGAAAATGGAAGCGGGCGGTGCTGCGCGCGGAAGAATTGAAAGACGAGCGCACGGGCAAATCGCTGGAAAGTTTTTCGAAGGGGATCGCGCTGGTGATCCGACCCGAAAGCGAAGATTGCCCCGTGCCTGTGGCGAACGTTTTGTGGCTGTGAGAGATTGAAAGAAGCGGAAGCGAAAGAAACGGAAGGGAAATAACGGAAAGGCGAAAGGAAAATATGCGGGAACGAAACGAAAACGAAGCGGGGAACGGCATGGAAGATTCCCCGTTATACGAAGAAATCCACCGCGGCGAAGCGAGAAGATCGAACGTGCGCTTTTTTGCCGCGCTGCTTTTCGTGGCGGTTCTTTTTCTGTGTTTTCGCTGTGCGTTCGTTTCTTCGTTCGCGCGGATCGACGTGGACGGCATTTCGATGTATCCCACGCTTGAAGATGGCGACAGCCTTTTTATGCAGTATTCCGATACGAGCGGCGCGGGCGGGTTTTTCTGCTATACAAAAACGCCCGGGCGAGGCGACGTGGTGATTGTGGACGTGAGAAAATATCACCGCGAAAACTTCGCTACGCAGGCGGAGTTTGAAAAGGTTGTGGCTTCGGAATTTAAAGACGCTGCCGAAAATGACGTGAATTTTCTGATCAAGCGGCTTGTGGGATTGCCCGGCGATACGATAAAGGAAACCGACGGCAGAATTTATTATCTTTCGGCGGAAGACAAGGCGCAGGGCGATACGGAATTTACCGCCCTGGAAGCGCAGCCCGACAACGTGAAATACGATTTGCAAGGGGAAACGTATGAGCTTGGCGAGAGCGAAATACTAATTCTCGGCGACAATACGAACAACAGCACGGACGGGCGGTATTTGCAGACGTATAAGGGAAATCTGCGTTCGCATTTACGTCGGGCGTATCGTTTGGACGATATTTGCGGCGTAGTGCCGCGCCTGGCGGTGAAGTGGCGTTCGTTCAGTACGAATTATTACAATTTTGCGGACAGGCTGAGCGAGATTTTCGGCTGAGTTTTTAAAAGGAAGGAAAGAAAATGGAACGGGTATTCAACGACGAAGATTTCAATGCGATTGTGGATCAGCGCAAGCGGGTGCTGCGCGTATTTTACATTGTGCTTGGGGCGTATATACTGCTGGCGGCGGCGTCTTTGATCTATTACACTTCGCTTCCGTACAAAGATAAAATGCAGGCGTTGCCGAAAGCGGCGATGTTTATTTCCACCGCGCTTTTCGTGGTGTTTCTGTTTTTGTATATGGGCATCAAGTACCACCGCGTGAACAAGTACTACAAGATGATGTACCACCTTTCGGAAGGCATGAAGAACGTGGAAGAGAATTATTTCGTGGGCTTCGAGCTGAACGATTTGCAGAAAGACGGCGTGGACGCGATTTCGTGCGTTTTTAAAACGTGGAGCAAAAAGAAAAAGGAATGGATGCGCCGCGAAGCGTACTGGGACGCGGAAAAGCCGCTGCCGCCTTTTGAAGCGGGCGATTTTGTGCGCTACGTGGTGCAAAGCAACTTTGTGGTGGCGTTCGAGATTTTAAAACGCGGCGGCGAAGTTTTTGAAGATATGTCAGGCGCGGCGGGCGCGGGCTTTACTGCGGGTAGCGCGGGTTCGGCTGCGGACGGCGCGGATAGTGCGGACGAAGAAAATAAGTAAAAAACAGCAAGGAGTATTATAATATGGAAAGAACGGAAGTGGCGGAAAAATACCGCTGGGCGACGGAAGAGATTTATCCTTCTTACGAGGTGTGGAAGCAGGCGAAAGACGAGCTGGAAAAGACGTATGCAGACTTCGATTACGAAGGCGCGTACAAGGGAAAGCTCGGCAATAAAGCGGATCTTCTCGCGCTGTTTTCGAAGCAGTACGAAGGCATGAGAAAGCTGGAAAAGCTGTATCTGTACGCTTCGATGAAGCGGGATGAAGATCTCAGGGTGGCGCAATGGTCGAGCGCGGTATCTTCGATGATGTCTTTGTATTCGAAATTCATGGCGAAGACGGCGTTTATAGATCCGGAACTGACGGCTTTGCCCGAAGAGAAGCTGAAAGAGTACATTGCGGACAAGGATTTTGCCGATTACGATTACATTCTGAAAAAGATAGAGAAATCGAAAAAGTACGTACTTTCGGACGGCGAAGAACGGCTGCTGGCGATGGCGGCGGAAGTGACGGAAGGGTTTCACGACGTATTCTCGATGCTCGATAACGCCGATCTGAATCTGCCCGAAGCCGAGTTTGAAGGGAAAACGGAAAAAATCACGCACGGCGGCTACGGCGTAGCTTTGAGAAAAGGCAACGCGGCGGAGCGCAAAGAGTGGTTTGAAAAATACTACGGCGCGTATATCAAGCTGATTCATGCGATTTCCACCACCTATTACGGAAACGTGAAAAAGGACGTGTTTTTCTGCCGCGCGCGGGGGTATAAGAGCTGCCTTGAAATGGCATTGCACGGCGAGGACGTGCCGGCGGTTGTTTACGAAAACCTGATCGACGCGGTGCATAACGCGCTGCCTTTGATGCATCGTTATATCGCGCTGCGCAAGAAGACGCTTGGCTTGAAAGAGCAGCAC
>CALARO010000295.1 GCA_937888935.1 uncultured Clostridia bacterium | reverse complement strand
GACGTCAACGCGAAAACGGCGGAAGAAGGTCTTGCGTAAAAATTGCGCTTTTCAAGAATAAATTTTGCGTAAAAAGGCTATACTTTTCCTGAAAAAACTTTCGGGGGGAAAAAGTATGGGCAAGCATTCCGGGCGTAAAAACGGCAAGGTGCATAAACTTACGGAAGAAGAATACGCGGCGTATATCATGTCGCTCAAAGAGCAAACGCCGCCTTTTGCTTATAGGAAGTACGAAAAGGAAGAAATCGGGCAAACGTCGGGCGAAAAGAAAGAAGAATAACGCCGCGCGGCCGACAAAATTCGTCGCGGCGGGCGAAAAAACGAAAAAATCTGAAATTTTGCTTAAAAAACAAGTTTTTTTTTGCTAAAATCCTTGACCTTCCCGCCTGTTTTGTGCTATAATTAAATACGAACGGAGGGAAATTTTTTCCCCGAGTCGATTTTTCACCGTCGGCGAATAAATAAACGGCGCGGAAAACGGCTTTGAAATATGTGAAACGAGGTGTGTTATGGCAGATTTGAACGCTCAGCAAAGGCAAAACGGAACGCGGAATTATTCGGTGGCGCAGCGCAACGAAACGGCGCTGATGCTCGAAGATATGTACAGGGGGATCGCCGGCGATCTCAGATCGGTTAAAAAAGATATCCTCACCGAAATGAAGTATACTTCTCTGCAAACGGGGGTGATGTATCAATCCTTCGAGCAGGGGAATAAAGATACATACGCGGCTTTGAAGCAGCAGCTTTCCGAAATCTGCGAACACCTGAACGCAAAGCTCGAAGAAGTGGCGAAGAAATTGCAGTCCGCGCAATGCAATGCGAATTGCGCCGCCCTTCCCAAAGAAGAGCAGAAAACGGTTGAAGTGAAAGAATGTGCGGAAGAAGAAAATCCCGCCGTCACGGAAATCAAATATCTCTATTCGCAAAATCAGAGCATCTACGAATCTCTCTCGGCTGCGCTTGCCGAACTCAAAGAAAGCGCGGGCGCGCTCAACGAAGAGATCGTTTCGAAAATCGAAGAAACGCTCGGCGGCATCGATCAGAAAATCCAAAGCCTGGTAGAAAGCCAGCCCGATTTCGATAAAGTTGCCGAAACGGTGAAAGAGCGCGTGGCGGAAGCGATCAGTTTCGAAGAAACCGATTACGATAAAATCGCCGAAGTCGTCGCCGAAAAAACGGAAGCGCAGGCGGCTACGCACAGCAAAGAAATTTTAGATACTCTCGCCGCGCTGCCCACCGCGGAAAACGTGGATTACAATCGCATTGTCGACGAAGTAAGCGATAAAGTCCTTGAAAAAGTTTCCGTGCTTCTCGAAGAGAAAGAAGGGGAAGAAAAGGGCGCGAAGAGTTCGGCGGAATACGATCGCATCGTATACGGCACGGCGGAAAAAGTGATCGAATCGCTGCCCCCCGTAGAACGGATTGATTATGCGCGTATCGCCGAAGCGGGCGCGCTCGGCGAAGAAACGCTTGAAAAAATCGCGGAAGCGGTGGCGGCGAAAATCGAGCTTCCCAAAGCGGAAGAGCTTGACTACGATAAACTCGCGGAAACGCTCGCGGCGAAGATCCCCGCACCCGAAGCGATCGACTACGATAAGCTCGCCGATACGGTGCTTGCGAAACTTCCCGAAGCGGAAACGCTCGATTACGAGAAGATCACGGAAATCGCAAACGCGGCAAGCGCGCCGGTTGACTACGAAAAGATCGAAGAAATCGTCGATGCGGCGAACAACGATCCCGTCGATTATGATAGAATTGCGGAAATCGCAAACAACGCCGCGGCGAGCGTGGTTGTTCCCGAAGCGGAAACGGTGGATTACG